>DAORIP010000058.1:0-4348 GCA_035438565.1 bacterium
GGTACAACCGCATCTCCAATCGCGAGTATTCCCGACGGGAGGCAGCTATCCGGAGGCTGGAAAGACTGACTGATACCGGCCAACAGGCGGTCGCGCGCGTGATCACCGACGAGCTCCTCGAGCTTGCTCGTCTGGACCAAACCATCGCGGCCGATACTGTCACTTACCTGGTAAGTGCAAAGACAGTCGCGCATCTCGAGATCCAGCTACGACAGCTTGCGCCCGATCTCTCCATACCGGATTACTCCCGGAGCTCCCACATTCAGTGCCATGCGTTTCGGGAATGATCACTCCTCACCCGATCTCGTCTCGCGAGATCGGGTGGCGTTGTTTAAAAGGCAAAAGTTTTTATAAAATACTCGTCTCCCAATATTTTTATCCTTACTGAACCATGTTCATCGGTTCGGTACACAGCTGCCCCGGATCGAAGTAAACGATCTAATACGAAACTACTCGGATGCCCGTATTCGTTATCTTGTCCCAGAGAGACAATCGCTACTTCAGGTGTCGTGCGATCAACGAACTCTTGAGAAGTCGAGGTATCGCTACCATGATGACCTACCTTCAAAATATCAATGTCCCCAACACCCCACCCGTTCTCTTCAGCAATGCCAGCATCCCCGGTAAGCAGCATCGTTGTTTCACTGTACTGAAAAAGCTGAACAAGCGATCCGTCATTTGGATCATTAAGCAGGGCATCCTGATACGGTTCTGATGGCCAGAGCGTTGTAAGCGTCGCTCCCCCACCAAGATCAATCACGTCGCCGGCTGCAATAATTTCCCGTCGCTCCCCGGCAAGCTTCACATACTCTTGAAACTCCGGTGTGTTATATCCCTCACCTGCATCAAACACTTCATCAACCTTGTATCGCTCAAGTACCGGGAGTAGCCCAACTAAATGGTCGGCATGTGGATGCGTATTCAATACCATGTCGATTGAACGGTCCCACCACGGCATAACTGACGACAACCGCTCGAGCACAACTGCGTCCGGGCCACCGTCAATTAATATCTGTTTCTCAGGTCCATCGATAAAAATCGCATCACCTTGACCGATGTCGAATACCCAAATTTTCACCGTTGAATCAGAATGCGCGCCACTGAATACCAAAAATCCAACCACCCCAATTATTCCAAAAATACCGGCAAACCGCTTGGTCATATCAAATCGGAATGCTTAAACTTGCAAACGGCAATGATGCCATGGCCTGAATAATCTCAAGCATTAAACTCAACAACAACCAAGCTGGCCCAGCTACCAATGCTCCAACGGCTTGATTGAGCATCCCAACAATGACAGCGACTGTTCCCGCAAGCATTGCATACGGAATAAACGGCAGCACGAGCAAATTTACAAAAGGGCTGATGACTGAAAGCTCACCGAAATTCCCGATCGTAATTGGTAAAGTAGCCAGCGTCGCTGCGATTGTCGTTGCAAAGGCCTCACGAATCCCTAAGAACTCCGGCATGAAAGCAAACTTTTCTGAAAAATACTTCGACATCGTAACAAGCCCAACCGTCGACAAAACCGAAAGTTGAAAACCAGCATCGTCACGCAATAATCTTGGCTCAATCAATAACATGACTGCAACAGTGAGGAGCAAAAGATTACGCGGCGTCGTCTTGCGACCTAGTTGCGTTGCGCTCAATGCCAGAATACCCATAATGCCCGCACGAGTTACCGCGGCCTCGGCTCCAGCGATCAAAACAAAACCCAAAATGCCAACTACGATAATCGGAAACGCGAACTGTCGCCTAAGACCTAAACTAATGAGAAGTGCCATGAGCACAAACGCTAACATCGAAACATTTGATCCCGATGCCGCTACCACGTGCGAGGTACCTGTACGCAGGAATCGCTCTTTCCATTCATCGCTAAAGTTATCATCACCCATTAAAAGTCCGGCAAGCAGTGCTGATTGCGGCTCACCAAAAGTCCGATCGATGATCGCAACAACACCTTCATGCACACGATCAAGTGCGAGCAGGGGTCGTTCAGCTACCGTAAATGTCGACACAACAAACGGCACCTCCCGAACAAAACACGTGGCGTAAATATTCTTTGTAGCCAAATATCGATCATATGCAAAACCCTCAAATGGCTCTGGTTTTTCCAAGTCACAACTAAAGCTCACCGTATCCCCAGTGGCTACTTTTGGATACCCCGGAGAAAACACCAGAATCTTGCCTGTGACCGCGATCTCATCCACAGACAAACTTCGAAGTGTAATTTGCTGCGAAGTAACGTCGTCTTTACGCTCCTCAACCACACCACGAACCACTCTCTGTTCCCCGGCGACAGCAGCAACCGAATGAGTGCCGGGCAACGCGGCATCGTAACGGAACACACCCAACACGAGTCCGAGCACCACGAGCGCGATAAGCAAAAGTCTATCCCTCCAGGCGGCACGGCGAAACATTATAAATGCACCATCGACAACAACAATCATCGCTACCCAAATCTCCCCCGCCTGAAGCCAGGAACGCAAAGCGACCCCGACAATGATCCCGACAAGAAGACTTGCCAGAATAATGCTCGGGGTCGCTTTCTTAATCACACGCTAGACAACAAAATTGACTAACTTACCTTTTACGACGATTTCCTTCTTAATCTCACCGGTCAAAAACTTCTGTACATTCTCATCAGACTTTGCAAGTGCAACCAACTCAGCGTCAGCTATACCGGCAGGCACCGTAAGGTTGGCTCGTAATTTTCCGTTTACCTGCACAACCATCTGAATCTCATTATCAATGAGTAGCTTCTCGTCAGCTTTAGGCCAAGACTGTTCTTCAATAAGCCCGGCCATCCCCAATTTTTCCCACAGTTCATTTGCAAGGTGTGGAGCAAATGGCGACAAGAGCGTGAGGAACTTTGCGAAACTATCTTGAGACATCGATCCACCCTCTTGGGCCACGTTCACAAACTTCATGAGCTCAGAAACGGCGGTGTTAAAGCGGAAACCATCGATATTCTCACTCACTTTTTGAATCGTCCTATGGAGCGCCTTGGTAACCTCAGGCGACTCGTCACCAAGTTTCTCAGCTAGGCGCTCAACCTTATCTAAGAAACGACGCACACCAATGAGACCATTCGTTGACCATGGCACCGGTTCTTCAAACGGACCCATGAATAAAATATAGGTACGGAGTGCATCAGCGCCGTATTCAGCCACTACCTCATCCGGATTAACAACATTCCCCTTGGACTTACTCATCTTTGTGCCGTCATCAGCCATGATCAGACCGTGACTATGACGACGCGCATACGGTTCACTGGTAGGCACGAAACCTTGGTCGAACAAAAATTTGTTCCAGAAACGCGAGTACAACAAGTGGAGCGTAGTGTGCTCCATGCCTCCGTTATACAAATCAACCGGCGTCCAATACTTCAAGGCATCTTTCGATGCAAACGCTTGATCGTTATTTGGATCAATGTAGCGTAAGAAATACCAACTCGACCCTGCCCAGTTCGGCATGGTGTCGGTTTCACGCTTGGCAGGATCTCCACAGGTTGGACAGGTGGTGTTTACAAAACTTTCGATTGCTGAAAGTGGTGACTCACCGTTATCTGTCGGTTCATATTTTTCGACCTGTGGCAATTCAACTGGCAACTGCTCATCCGGGATCGCCACCCAACCGTCTTTCTCACAGTGTACGAGCGGGATCGGTTCGCCCCAATAACGCTGACGAGAGAAAACCCAATCACGGAGGCGATAGTTGGTCTTCTTACGACCCTTTGCACGCTCTACGGCCTCATTGAAGTCAACAAGCGGTGCATCGATGATGGGAAGCTGATATTTCTCAGCAAAGGCATGATCCCGCTCATCGTGCTGTGGCACCGCCATCACCACGCCAGTCCCGTAATTTGGTAAAACGTAATCTGCCACCCACACTGGCACCTCTTCACCGTTTGCAGGATTGATCGCGACTACGCCCTTAAGCTCAATACCGGTCTTTTCTTTGTCGTCATTCGTGCGGTCAATATCAGCGCGACCCTTAACACTTTCAAGATAGGCCTTCACCTCTTCTTTGTTCGCAAGGACATCGTGCTGATCATCCGTCGCCAGTTTCACCCAGAGATGCTCTGGAGCAAGTACGATGTACGTCACGCCAAAAATGGTGTCTGGTCGAGTGGTGAACACCGTCAAGGCCGCCTTCTCTCCATTTGGACCACGATTGGCATTTGCCTCGGGCTTAAACGTAAAGTTCAACGCAAAATCAATCTCAGCACCTTCAGAACGACCAATCCAGTCTTCCTGTTGCTTCTTAATCTTTGGCAAATAATCGACGTCTTTCAAATCGTCGATCAACCTATCCGCATATTTCGTAATCGCGATCATCCACTGCT
>DAORIP010000059.1:0-4306 GCA_035438565.1 bacterium
CGTGATATCATGACGGGTATCTATGGCATTTTTTGACCGTAAAAAGGGTGAGTCAACGCCGTCGTTCATGGAGCGAATGTTGGGGCCAACGCTGGGCGCCGTGGCGACTTTTGTGCTTGAGATTGTCCAGATAGCTGCTTTGGCCCTGGCAATCATCTTGCCGGTGCGTTACTTCTTGGTGCAGCCTTTTATTGTGAAGGGGGTTTCCATGGAGCCGAATTTTGAAGACGGCGAGTACCTCATTATTGATGAACTTACTTTCCATTTCCGAGAGCCGGAGCGGGGAGAGATTGTGGTATTTCACCCACCTTCAAGTGACGAAAAGCAGTTTTACATCAAGCGTGTGATCGGTTTGCCAGGAGAGACAGTTGAGGTGAATGACGGTAAGGTTACGATTTATAATGCCAGTAATCCAAATGGTTTCACGTTAACGGAGCCGTATCTTGATAGCTACACTACGGGAAGGGACAAGGAGACGCTGGGCGAAGGCGAGTACTACCTTATGGGGGATAACCGTGACGCAAGTTTTGATAGCCGGGCCTTTGGTCCAGTTCCGCGAACGAATTTTACTGGACGGGTTTGGGTGCGTGGATTGCCCCTTGAAAAGATGAGTTCATTTCCAGTCCCTGAGTACCAAGAATAAAACTATCGAGGCGCAAGCAACTGAAAGGTTGCTTGTTTCTCTGTTTTACGGTATGAAGATGCTAAATAATTTCTATAGTTATGCCAGGTAAACCAAAAGCTGAGGCCGTACCAAAAGCTGCAAAAAAATCAAAGACACTAGAAACTTTGCGTGGTTTCCGGGATATTTTGCCTGACGAACAGGCGGCCTGGGAGAAAATTGAAGATGTCGCCCGAAATCTTACGCATTCTTACGGCTTCGGTCGGATTCGATTGCCGGCACTTGAAGCTACGTCGGTGTTTGAGCGCGGTGTCGGTAAAGATACAGACATCGTAGAAAAGGAGATGTTTACATTTGTGGATCAGGGCGGGGTGAAAATGACGCTCCGACCAGAAGGTACGGCGCAGGTGGCGCGCGCGTACATTGAGCACGGCATGTTGAATCAACAGCAGCCGGTGAAATTGTGGTACATGGAGCAGTTTTTCCGTCATGAGCGTCCACAAGCTGGTCGATATCGCCAGTTTTGGCAACTGGGTCTTGAGGCAGTTGGCTCTGATGATCCAGTGCTCGATGCACAAATTATTCTCATGACTTACAGTTTTTGTAAGGATTTGGGTGTTGATACGATTGTAAATATCAATTCACTTGGTACACCGGCTATTCGCAAGGCCTACATTTCTGAGCTTACAAAATACTTCAAGAGTCATGCTAAGAAACTTGGTGAGACAGATTTGAAGCGTCTGCAACGTAACCCACTTCGATTGCTGGATTCTAAAGAAGATGGCATGGAGGAGCTTAAGGCTGGCGCGCCGCAACTCATCGAGTATCTTGATGATGAGAACAAACAACACTTCATGAAGGTGCTTGAGTATCTGGATGAGGCTGAAATTCCATACACGCTCAACCCATTCCTGGTCCGCGGACTCGACTACTACACTAAAACTGTCTTTGAATTGGTTTCAACCAATCCAATTGGCGAAAACGGTTCTCAGTTAGCGCTTGGAGGCGGTGGTCGATATGATGGCCTTATTCCGCTTCTTGGTGGTCGTGAAGCTACGGGTGCAATCGGAGCAGCGCTTGGGCTTGAGCGCATCATGCTTGCCATGAAGGCTGCTGGTAGCATGCCTGACAACAAGCGCACGGTGGACGTCTTCTTCTGTCAGTTGGGTGAGGCGGCACGTCGCAAGGGTTTGAAGATTTTCGAAAAGTTCCGTCAGGCGGGAGTGGATGTTGGTGAGGCGTTCGCTAAAGGAAATTTGAAAGCACAGCTTGAGATTGCGGACAAGATGAAGGCTTCAGTGGCGATTATCCTTGGCCAGAAGGAGGTCTTGGACGGAACGATTATTATTCGTGATATGGAGGCCGGCGCCCAGGAAATTGTGGATGTTGAAAAGGTTGTCAGTATTGTGGCAAAACGCATTCAGGACGAAAAGATTGCCGCTAAGAATTCTAAGGAGTAAATACGTACAGACTGGTCTTTACAGGGATTCATGCTTATGCTATCCTCCCGTCACCCTGAAAGGAGGGCGAAATATATTCTGTGTCTGATATTGAAGTAAAACGAAAGAAAGGCGAGAGTTTCGAAGCGTTGTTTCGACGCTTTACTCGTCGTATTCAGCAGAGTGGTAAGCCGCTCAATGTTCGCGCCGGTCGTTTTTTTGCAAGAACACCGAACAAGAACAAAGTTCATGAAAGTGCCATCCGTCGTTTAGAGATGGGCGAGCGTCGTGAATACATGCTGAAGACTGGTAAGATCCGCGAAGAGGATCTCCGCGCTGCGAAAAAGCGCTAGTTACCACATGAGCCCCGGCGCAAGTCGGGGTTTTATGTTACCCTAAAAGGGAAGATAATTTATTCTGCTATGGAACTCGAAAAAAAGTTAAACGAAGACATGAAAGCGGCTATGAAGGCTAAGGATTCTGGGACTTTGGAAATCCTTCGTATGACGATTTCATCCATTCGGAGTAAAGCCATGGAGGTGGGAAAGGATTTAGCTGATGCCGACGTGGTGGCTGTTATTAAGGCTGACGCAAAAAAGATTAAAGACGCCTTAGAGAGTTTTGCTACCAACGCGCGTGAAGATCTGGCTGAAAAGGCGCGTCGCGAGCTTGAAATTTTAGCGCGCTATTTGCCAGCACAAATGAGCGATGCTGATCTTGAGATGCATGTCCGTGCCAAAGTGCAGGAATTAGGAGTGACTGATGTGGCGCAGGCCGGTAAAGTCATGGGCGTGTTGTCCAAGGATTTAAAAGGGCAGGCAGACGGATCTCGGATTAAGGCTGCATTAGATAAGGTTTTAGCTGCTTAAGCATGTTAAGAGCGGTACTTGCGGATGTTATTCATTTCGCCACGTCAAAACGCGAGGCGGAGGATCGAATGACGGAGTTAGCGGACCTGACCAGAACCTATGGGGGTCTGGCTGTGGTTAAGTCTATTCAGCGTCGGGCTAAGCCGGATTACCGAACATTTCTCGGGAAGGGGAAGGTGCAGGAGATACTTGAGACTTTTCCTGAGCATAAGGCTAATATCCTTGTCGTGAACGAGATTTTGAAGCCGGGACAGTTGTTTAATCTTGAAGAGGCATTGCGTCCAATCAAAATGAAGGTTTGGGATCGGATTGATCTCATTCTGCATATTTTTGATAAGCACGCCACGAGCGCGGAGGCGAAGCTTCAGATTGAGCTGGCACGAATTCGCCACATGGGGCCACGCATTTATAATCTTGGCGCTCAGTTGGGTCGCCAGCGAGGTGGGACGGGTACTCGTGGTGGTTCGGGGGAAGGGAATACGGAGGCTATGAAGCGCCACCTTCGCGAACAGGAGCAGCGTGTGCTCGAAAAATTAAAGGCTTATGAGGGGCAGCACGCTGAACAGCGCAAGAATAGATCAAGAAATGATTTTAAAACTGTGGCCTTGGTTGGCTATACCAACGCAGGGAAAACGTCGCTTTTGAATGCGCTTACCAAACGCAAGGAATACGCGGCGGATAAGCTATTTGCGACGCTTGATACCCGGATTGGTGAGTTGTATTTGCCAGAGACGAGAACTTCGGTTCTCTTGTCTGATACGATTGGATTTATTCAGGGACTACCACCGGAGCTTGTTCAGGCTTTTCGGTCAACGTTGTCAGAAGCAATACATGCTGATTTGATTTTGCATGTTATTGATGCGACGGATCCGCACCTGGAACTTAAGATACAAGTCGTTGAGAAGATTTTGGAGGAGATTGGATTGTCGGATAGGGCGCGTATTCGCGTCTACAACAAGCTTGACGATCTTGAGACAGAATTTTCAGAGGAACTTCAGGATGCATACGTTTCTGCCTTCACAAAAGTTGGTTTAACGCAGTTAAAAAAACTAATTAGCAAAAAGTTGTCCCCTGATTCGCGTGTTGTCCCCACCTTAGAATAAAAGGGCGCTCATTTTTGAGGTAAAATAGAGGAGTGAATTTTGTATCCTCAAAGAAGAAAAATTTTGTCATCGCCGGGTTATTCTTGGCGTTGTTTGTATTCGTGGGGCATCCCGCCTTTGCACAAACGACTGACCTGGCTGCGGTTGGGGCAACTTCAGGTTTGGGTGCGAATGATCTCGTTAGTATTATCGGTGGAATAATCAAGGTGGTGCTTGGAGTACTTGGGATTATTTTCCTTGTCATTATCATTTACGCTGGTTTTCTTCAGAATT
>DAORIP010000060.1:0-4247 GCA_035438565.1 bacterium
CCTTCCCATTTGGGTATGACTGGAATGCGGCACCCGCCAATGGCCATGACCACAGCGCGTGATTCAAAACGTTTGCCATCAATGCTGGTGATGATCCACAGGTCGCGGTCGGGATCGTAATTGACCTGTTTGATATCGATGTTTGTTTGTACTGTAAATCCTCCCCGCTCAGGGAAGGTCTCCAGCAGGCGCACCACTTCCTCGCGCGAAGGCCAGGAGCCGGCGGAGAGGGGAAATTTGCTGCCTGACAAGGCCGAGAAATAGCGGCCGGAATTCAGGCGTACGCCATCATAGTGATTGCGCCAGACATCCCCCACCGCAGCGGTGCGTTCCAGTACCAGCGGTTCCAGGCCCGCTCTGGCCAGCTCATAGGCGGCTGACAATCCTGCCGGGCCTGCGCCGACCACGGCTACATCGTGAATATCATTATTTTTCATAGTTCACCTTGTTTGGTATGCAGTTATTCATGCTCAAAAATGCACGCGACTGGCTGCCATAAATCCCGATGCGCGGATGAAGTACTCAGGAAGCATGCGTTGCGGTTGCTTCAGCGTGGTGAACAATCTCGACATCGATCGGCACCGGTCGCATGATCGTGTCCGGGATGGGCGCGGTTGGAAATACTTTTTCCATTAGCGCGATGACCTTTTCTTCCGGGGCATCGGTCTGGATATCGACAACGATTTTGATATTTTCGTAACCAGGCGTGCCTGCCTCCAGACCAAAGGCTGTCCGGAAATTGACTCGGCCCGAAACGTTCATGCGCAGGGATTCCACATGGATGCGGGCGGCTGATAAAGCGGCGATATAAGTATTGACCAGGCAAGCACCCACAGCTGCCAGCAGTAAATCTTCCGGTGTGGCGCCCATTTCTTCCCCGCCATAGCGTTTGGGTTCATCGGAAAGCACCACTTGGCCATCGGTGGTGTGCGTGGTGCTATGAAAGCCGCTGTCCCACTCAACTGTCGCCCGGTAGCCAGGGTTAGCGATATCGCCTTTGTCATCTGCTTTGATCGAATCGAGCGCTGCCCATATCCGTTTCAGGTCGAGTCCATTCACGATAATGTCGGTGGTTGAATTAATCATAGCTAAGTCTCCATGATGAGCGCAGGTGGTGGAAATGAATTCCCCTTATCTGCCTGATAAAAATATTTTACTGATTGTCATTCTAGCACACTTATCGCAAAAAGTATACCGATCGTTCTCTTTTTAAATCCTCTTCTAAAACAGATGGATAGCCTAGAAAATTAGAAACCTGAGGCGCGCGAGGTGTGTTGATGAGCTATGAAGAAAGGCAGCATGGTCGGTTGAGTTTTTCGGTGGTGTGATGATCAAAGAAGGCGCCAGTGCGAGACTGAACGAAACATCAGGTCGAGAATAAAGAAAAATAAAAGCGGTGATTGGGATTCTTGCAAACAATAACCTCAATCGTTACTCTTATTTTTCTTGATTCGCGACCTGACCCCGATATTGCGATACAAAAGCTCAAATCAATATGAAGCAGAGGCAGTAAAATGAGAAAAATTGCTTAATTGGTGTTCCTGGAATTTGTTGACTACGTCACCCACTACTCTTTAGAAGCTGTCTGGCAAAACGATTTCCATTAGAATCAAGGATTTTGATAACAAGCTAAGAGATGTCATACAAAACGGATATAAATAATGAGGAATGGAACTTGATAAAAAAGAGTTTGATCCTGTCAGCAAACGTGGCAATAGTCACAAACATAGCAAAAGAACCATTGTGAATGCCATTCTGTATGTTGTCAAAGGCGGTATCCAGTGGCGGCTGATGCCGAACGATTTTCCTCCCTGGCAGACTGTTTACGATCATTTTAGCCGGTGGAACAAGCGTGGTGTCTGGGAGGAATGCCTGGATAAGTTGACGCTCTTTTCTCGTCAAAAAGCTGGACGCTGTGCCGTACCCAGTTATGGCATCATTGATGCACAAAGCGTGAAAACTCAGTACGCCAGCGAAGAACGAGGAATTGATGGTGGCAAAAAAGTTAAAGGTCACAAGCGGCATATCGTGGTAGACATTCTCGGTAATTTACTCCACGTCAAAGTTCATGCTGCCAATGTGAGCGATACCAAAAGCGCTTGTACAGTGCTGGAAGGTGTCATCGATAAATACCCTTCACTCAAAGCATTCTCAGGGGATGCCGGTTATCGAGGTACAGCAGTTGATTTCGTAGTTAATGGGCTAGGCCTGGCTTTGCACATTTCAGAGAAAATCGAAGGTAAATGGGCTGTTTTACCGAAGCGGTGGGTGGTCGAGCGCACGTTTTCCTGGCTTGGTAACTTTCGCCGTTTATCCAAGGATTTCGAAATCTTGCCGGCTACTGCCGAAAACATGATTCGAATCGCCATGATGAAAATAACACTTGCAAAATGCGTCTAATATTTTACCAGACAGCTTCTTAAAGTGCAAGAAAAACGTTCCGAGGCCCAAAAAACTCTGGAACTTGTTGACAGTTATCTCAAGGAGCATGCACAGGATGAATGGCTGATCAGCGGTCTGGCCGGTGTTGAAGAACAATTGGATGGCCTGCTTTCCAAGCAAAAAGAAATCGTTCAAGAAGAGGCCAATCAAGAAAAAGCCGTGACGACTCTGGAACGGGTGACAAAATCACTTGATGACTGCCAGAAGCAATGCCGCACTCGGAAGCAGGAGCTGGACGACGCATCAATAAGGCTTCAGCAAGGTAAAGATGCATTAAGCCAGTTGCTGGGGGATCGGCTGTTGCGTGAATACCGCACCGAGAAAGAAACTCTGCTTCGTGAAATGGCCTTCCTGACGAAAATAGCGGAGCTTGAAGACCACCGGGCCAAATTGGAAGATGGCAAACCCTGTCCACTCTGTGGTGCGACAGAGCACCCATTCGCGGAAGGCAATGTTCCCGTTCCCGATGAAACCGAACAGAAGATTAAAGCACTCACCAAACTGATCAGCAAGGCTGAGGATCAGGAAGCCGCTATCAAGAAACTTGAAGAAGCTGAGGTCACGGCCCGTAAGAATCTGACGGAGGGTGAAAAGCAGGAGACAGCAGCGGCTAATGACAAGAAGGCTGCCGAGAAATCCTTTGCCGAGGTGAAGGAAGGTCTGGAAAAACTCCGTGCTGATTTTACCGCACGCAGGCAGGCCGTCTCTGCCAAACTCCTGCTGCTTGGCATCACGGAAATCCCCGAGATGCAAGTTTCATCACTGCTTGAGTCACTCAGAGCACGGCTGAATGCATGGCAGGCCCAGGTTAAGAAAAAAGCTGAAATCGAGAAACAGATTGCAGATCTCGACAGTGAGATGAAGCGTCTAGATGCGGTCATTGAAACCCAAAGTACCACCCTGGCCGAAAAGCGGGAACGCCTAGAGACCTTGAAAAAGGATCACACCATCGGGAGTGACGAGCGGAAAGCATTGTACGGTGATAAAAATCCCGACAATGAGGAGCTCCGCTTGAACAAGACCGTTTCTGATGCCGAAGATGCCGAAAAGAAAGCCAGAGATCGGCACAATGAACTGCACCAAAGATGGAACACCGCAAAGACCCATATTGAATCTTTGAAAAAGCGCATCGACCAGAGAGAACCAGAACTGAGAAAGTTGGAAATTGAATTTTCCACAGCGCTTGCGCCTGCGGGCTTTTCAGATGAGGTACAGTTTTTGGAGGCCAGACTGACCGCTGAGCAGAGGGATGAGCTGTCTACGAAAGCAAAGAAACTGGACGACAACCAAACAGATCTCAAGGCCAGACAAAAAGATAGAGAAACACGTTTGGCCACAGAAATTGCCAAAATGGTTACCAACAAATCTCTTGAGGAGATGGAACCGCAATTCAAAAAGTACGAAGATTCTCTGAAAGATCTGCGGAATATCATTGCCGGTCTCAAGCACAAGCTGAGTGAAAATACAGCAGCCAAAGAGCGGATAAAAGCAAAGCAAACGGCTATTGAGGCCCAGAAAAAAGAGTGCCATCGATGGGAAAATCTGCACGAATTGATCGGCTCCGCAGACGGAAAGAAATACCGCAATTTTGCCCAAGGGCTGACTTTCGAAATGATGATTGGCCATGCCAACCGGCAACTGCAGAAAATGACCGACCGCTACTTGCTGGTCCGTGATGATGCACAGCCGCTGGAACTCAACGTGGTTGACAATTACCAAGCGGGTGAGATTCGGTCCACGAAGAACCTTTCCGGTGGTGAGAGCTTTATCGTCAGCCTATCGCTGGCACTGGGGTTGTCCCACAT
>DAORIP010000061.1:0-4171 GCA_035438565.1 bacterium
CTTTTGGAGTGCTGGTTACGATCGTGAGCATTGTTTGCCCAAGGGTGGTCGAACGAATGACTGCATAACGCAAGAACCCGACATTGGCTTTGCGATCATAAAAACTGAGGCCAGAGGTTTTGACCCAGTCACGAGTAATCGCGAACAACTTTTCAATCTGGGTATCCGCTAAGAAACAAGGATGGTTATCAATCACTCTCCACCATTTGCCTTTTTCACGCAGTCCAACAGCACCCTGCCAATCAATCACAAAATCCATCCGGTTACGGTAATGCTCGGTTACCGGAGCTGACACAATATCCTTCACTCGAAGATCAAGCTTCTTGATCTTGAACGAGCCATTGATATCCGAGAGTTTTTGCTGCAATTGTTTCTCGTAAGGGATATGAGACCAGCCACAGGAACCACAGACCTCAGGATTTGGACAAAGAGTGTTCATAGAAGCGGTAAGCATAGCGATTTTTTGAGTTTCGTCAATTTTCTGTTATTCTCTGGCCGCATGATTGTTATCGCTCACGATATTCGCAGTCTCCATAATATTGGCTCCATTTTCAGAAATGCGGCTGCCTTTGGCGTTGAAAGACTATACCTTACTGGTTTTACCGCCACGCCTCCACGCAAAGAGATCGCCAAGGTGGCGCTCGGTGCTGAAGATCTGGTGACTTGGGAGGCTGGGGAAGTAGGCGCGATCATTGCGAGACTCAAGGCAGACGGCTACACTGTCTTTGGGCTTGAGACCGGTGCAGATGCGCAGAATATTGCAGAGGCAAAGGTAGACAAGCTTGCCTTAGTGCTCGGAAATGAAGTAGCCGGGATCGATCAAGCTACGCTTGCGCTCTTAGACGGGAAATTGGTGATTCCTATGAACAAGAAGCAGTCACTCAATGTTTCTGTCGCAAGCGGGGTGGCGATGTATGTACTTAGTGCGCGGTCATAGCTCAGCTGGATAGAGCGCTTCCCTCCGAAGGAAGAGGTCGGACGTTCGAATCGTCCTGGTCGCACAGTGCGTAAATACTCCGTATGACAAGTGTATCCGTAATTATCCCAGCCAAAAATGAAGCTCGGTATTTACCGGGCTTGCTTGCGGCCTTGAAAACGCAAACATACCAGCCACTTGAAATTATTCTTGCTGATGCGACTTCGACGGACAACACGCGCCAAATTGCGGAAGCAGCCGGATGTAAGGTGGTAGCGGGGGGATTACCGGGCGCTGGCCGCAATTCCGGAGCTGCAGTTGCCACAGGCGAGTTGCTGTTGTTCCTTGATGCCGATGCGCAAATTACGGACACGCGATTTTTAGAGCTTGCTGTTACGGAAATGCAGCAAAAAAATTTTGCAATTGCTACTCCAGACATTCGGCTTCAAGGAGGAAACTGGGCAGACCGGTTCGGCCATGCTTTGTACAACCTTTATGTCCGCGCTTGGGGTGCTCGGCGGCCACACGCCCCCGGCTTTTGTATATTTATTACTCGAGCTTTATTTGAGAAGATTAAAGGTTTTGATGAGTCGATTAAGTTGGCAGAGGACCATGAGCTTGCAATGCGTGCCGGGAAACTTGGGACATTTGGATTTTTAAATACAGTAACAATCGCCGTTACGGATCGTCGTTTTCGACGTGACGGTTCATTTAAAATTGCAGGCAAATACGTCTTAGCGGAACTTCACATGTTTTTCTTGGGGCCAATTCGCCACGATTACTTCCATTACGATTTTGGATACGACGAAGAAACGCGCACCAACCGCCAAGAATGAACCGTGTTACAATAAGGGAAGTATGTCCCGGCCCATTCCGGTTGAGATTATTCCCTCGCATATTCATCTATCTGAAGCTGATCATGTCAGCTTATTTGGCGCTGGTCACGCCGGCACCATCAGCACGGCTTTATCGCAACACGGACAGTACGCATACACGGAAACTGTCGAGATCTTTGGTAAGCTTAAAAAGGGTTTAGATTTACGCGTTCTTGGCCCATTTCGAAAATTTACCCAAGTAGAACTTACTCCAACCGAAGCGACGCTTTTGGGCATTCAAGCGCCCTTCGCTCGGTCTGGGGACCTGACTGGAGCAGGCAAGTGCCGTTTGTCTGGACCGGCCGGAGAGGTAAAGGCCCAAGCGGTGGTCATCATCCCCAAGCCCCATCTTCACGTGTCAGATACGGAAGCAAAGGCAATGCGTCTTGAAAATGGCAAAGAAGTAGCGCTGGATATTTTAGGGGACATTCCCCAGACCCTTGAAAATGTAATTGTACGTGTACACCCGACTTACCGTTTGAGACTTCACATTCATCCTGACCTTGCTCGTGATCACTGGTTGACCGGCGTCTTGCATGCCAGACTTAGAGAATCGCACGTGTAATATGCGTTTGTCATTACTTGTACTCCTTTTAAGTCTTGGTCTTGGTGGTTTATCACCTCTCTTTGCGCAAGCAAGTACGGTCGATCTTTCCATTGCCGCAAGCAGTATCAAATTTTCAGAAACAACCCTGTATTCGGGTGAGACAGTAAGAATTTACGCCACCATTAAGAATTCTGGCGATACTGATTCAACTGCACAAGTGTTCTTTTATCAAAGTGACTATTTGATTGGTAAATCGCAACCCGTATCCGTTTTGGCCGGAGGGGGATCGGATGATGTGTATGTTGATTTCAAGTTGCCAACAGGATCTTTCAATATTCGCGCCGTGATTCAAGGTGCTGATCCTACTGATGGAAACTCAGCCAATGACACCGCCATCACGCCGCTTTTCAAAACCGTGAGCGATGACGATCGTGATGGGATTTTAAATGAACAGGATAACTGCGTGCAGGATGCAAATGCTGACCAGGCCGATCTTGATGTTGATGGTCGTGGTGATGTGTGCGATGCAGATCTTGATAATGACGGAGTGAATAATGTTGATGATGATTATCCACGTGATGCAAGCAAATCGAAAAACCTTCCACCGCCGGTCGTGGTTGAAGCTCCGAAGGTGGTTCCAAAAGTCGAAGTTCCGATAGTCACCGCTCCGGTGTCAGCACCTGTTGTGCAGCCAGCGGTCACAACATCGACTTCGGGCGCAGAGCCTGTACCTGAGGTTATGGGTGTCCAAGACACGCAGTTAGAAGATCAGGCGGTTATCGGTGGCGAGCAAGTAGCCTTTGATTTGAGCGGACTTGGATATGGTGGTCCAGTTGCTTCTCCGGCGGCACGCTTCACGGTTCAGCAAAAGAATTGGCATACCTATGAGTTTGTAGCTGTCCCGCCGCTTGGCGGAGGTAATTACACTTTTGCTTGGGATTTTGGTGACGGCGCAACTTCAGTGCAGTCCACCATCACCCATACTTTCAGTACCTCAGGAAGCTATACAGTAACTTTAGCAACGGTAGCTGCTGACGGAACAGTTACAAGCGATACGCAGAACTTGTCTGTTTCATTTTTCCATTTAGCCAATCCGCTGCTTTTATTAACACTCGGTGCCCTCGGCATGATTCTGATTGGGTTACTCATGCTGATTTTCCGTCTACGCAAAGGTGAGGAAGTATGATTAAGCGGATTTTCTCATCGGCGTCCACCTCGGTAGTGAGTGCTGCGGTTATCGTGGCTAGTTTTTCGTTATTGTCCCGCCTGGTTGGCTTTGCGCGTGACCGCATTTTAGCTGGAGTCTTTGGAGCGGGGGATTCGCTTGATGTGTATTATGCCGCCTTCCGTATTCCTGATTTTATTTTCCAGCTGATTGTTATTGGCGCGCTGTCAGCCTGTTTTATCCCAGTTTTTACAGGTTACTTTGGCCGGGATGACAAAAAAGCTTGGAGGTATACGAGCAACATCGTCAACATTCTTTTGGCCGCCTTTGTTGTGATTGCGGTGGCTGGTGCTTTGCTTGCCCCGGTTTATACACCATACGTTGTTCATGGTTTTTCACTTGAAAAGCAAGCATTGGTGGTTCAGGCAACACGTATTCTGTTCTTGGGCCAAACCTTCTTTGCCATCTCCATGGTTTTCGGTTCAGTGCTTCAGGGCGCCAAGCGTTTTGTTCTGTATTCCTTTGCCCCTATCGTTAATAATTTAGGTATTTTGTTCGGTGCAATTTTCTTGGTTCCAGTTTTTGGTCTCATGGGTTTGGCTTGGGGTGCGGTGCTTGGCGCTATGCTGCACGCACTCATTCAAACCGTTGGTGTGTATTCCTTGGGG
>DAORIP010000062.1:0-4155 GCA_035438565.1 bacterium
GGCACTGCAAACAGGCTAAAACTGGCAACGTGGTCTTTGATTTCTGAAGAGTAGATGGTTCTAATTACGGTGCCGGCTGCGTCTACTTCTACAATGTTTGCCTGATTACCTTCAAGTTTTGTGATAAGTTTTGGTGCTTGCGGAACCTCAGCTGCCTCAAGTTTTTTTGACTGTCCGCTCAAATATGGTTCAGCGTAGCGTGCGAGATCAAGGGTAATAAAAACACCAAGGACAAAGAGCAGAGCCGCTGCTCCAGTGAGCAACGCTAAAATATAGGCGTGTTTACTTTGCATATCCTCCGCTGAAAAGGTGACCGCTATTTTACGAGCTTGACGCTGATGAGCGAAAGCTGTTGTTTGCTTGGCCACTTTTTAAGTATACCAGTTTTAGCACCAAAGTTTTTGATGACACTTTCTGCATTCATGGTGCCAATCTTGAGTGCTGCATCGAGTTCAAGATTTTTTGCAAGCGCAGCCACCACTCCAGATCCAAACGCATCGCCAGCACCGGTACGTGAGATTGATTTTGCACCAGAAGTTCTTGCGAACCAGGTTTGTCCGTCTTTATGAGCATGTGCACCTCGTGAGCCATTTGTGACAATCACGTGAAGTCCTGGATAGGCGAGCAGTTTAGCGAGTTTGGCGCCATCCTTTTCTTCCGTTTCAGTCAGCATCTGTGCCTCTTCAACATTCACAATGAGAACGGTGAGTGATGACAGGAGTTCCCGAAGTTCGACCGCGCGTTTAAGTTCTCCGCGTCCGGGATTGAGGGCGACCTTTATGTTGTGCTTTTTTGCGTGCGTCAGAATTTTTTGTAACAATTCGATATTTCCTGCGAGTGAGGTGATGTAGAGCCACTCTGCGGAAAGATTTTTCCACGGAATGTCTCGAGGCGTAAAGTTACTCGAAGCTCCGCGGTAGACGAGTACGGATCGTTCGCCATTTTTGGCGGTAAGTAAGGTGCTGTAGGCGGTGGTTTCCTTGGCGGCGACGTAAATGAGATCAGTATTTACGCCAAAACTCGAAAGCTCTTTCGTGATTGCGGCTCCTGGGTCATCTTGTCCAATGCGGGTGACGATACTGGTTGAAAATCCGAGTTTTGCAAAGGTGGCCGCGGCGTTCGTTGCTCCGCCACCCGTTGAAAAGACGATAGTATCGACATCGATTTTGCTTCCAAGAGCAACGCATTCGCCTTGCCCGGTTGAGAATTGCGGAGAATTGATGATTTGGAATTCTTTTGAAATAAGAAAAACGTCACGGGTCGCAGCGCCAAACGTAATGACATCAAACATACTTAGCGGGGGAGGGATTTCGCTTCCCAGAGGTGAATAAAATGCAAATACTTTTCGGTAATTTTTTCAATAGCATCAGCCCGAGACATGATGCCTTCAACATACGCTGATAAGGCATCTTGGAAGATGGTTCGGCCAATCGCGAATCCATCTACGACTCCACTTTTAGCAGCTGCTTCAACCCAGGTTTCTACGGCTGATTGATTCTGTCCACGACCAAGAATAATCATTGGGGCCTGGGCAGCAGCAGCAATTTTTTTCCAGTCATCAGCATTATCAAAGCCCTCGATTTTCCAGATGCCGATTTTGATTCCGGCAGCATGAATTTCTGCAAATACCTGAAGCATGTCTTCTGGGGTATGCCCCTTGGGTTTATCGAGCAAAATTTCGAGCATGAGCGGGACGCCATTCGTTTCGCACCAATCAGAGGCAGTTTTAATGATAGCGCGTTGAGCAGCATTCTCTTCCTCCTGACCGGGATGATAATGGACAAGGATTTTTCCAAAGGTTGGACGGAGTTTATTCAAGCGCTCTCCAAAAGCTTCTCCATGAATGAGTTCGAGCGTCTTGGTCCCACTTTTTTCCATGGAAACCGTGATTGGTAAACCCACCTTTTTTGCTTCAAGGATGACGTCGAGTGCCGTTTCTTCATCGAACAGACTTCCGAGAGATCCACTACCTTGATACTGCTCTTTCGCTTTGAGGAGGGCGGTAAATACGAGGTGTTTGAGATCATTGGCCCGGGAAAGATCTGATTCGCTAAATGGATATGGCGCATGCAAAATATCCTTCGCAAGTCCGTTACGATGATCGAATGGCAAGATGAAGAAAGGGTAATGCATAGATTAGACTTCTTGAGACTTAAAGGACTTTCTTGCTTTGAGACGGTGCTGAATGCCGGTGTGCGATAGTAATCCTTGAGTGGGGCCAACCGCACCAACTACAGAGGCTGCATTTACTGAGGCCCAGCGCAAGGCTTCCGCATGTTTTTTCCCTTTGAGAAGCGCTCCGATAAATCCGGTCGCAAAGGCATCTCCGGCGCCGGTGGCTTCTACGCGTTCTCCGGGGAACATGGGGACGTGATCAAGCTGTTTACCATCAAAAGCAAAGGCTCCGTTTTGTCCGTCCGTCACCACCACGTAATGTGGGCCCAGGGCCTTGAGTTTCAACATGGTGCTGCGGATTTCCTCGCCGTTTTCTGCCTGGGTGATGAGTCTGGCCTCGGTCATGTTCACAAAAAGTACCTCGGTTACTGCGAGGAGTTGGAAAAAGGCCGGCTTGAGTTCATGGATTTGGATTGATCCTGGGTTAAAACTCAAGCGAACTTTACGTTTTTTAACGAGCGCGATGGCATCTTTGTAAAGTTTCTCGTAGCCCCCTCCAAGCTCTGAAATGTGAATAAATTTTGTCTTCGGGGCTGATGGGGGAAGGCGATATTCGTGAGGAACATGATCTACAAGCTGGGTGGATTCACCTTTGAAATTTAAAACAACCGCCGCGCTCGAGTGAAAGCCCTTCTGCTTTTTAATGAGTGCGGTGTTCACGTGATGCTGTTTCAAAAAAGCCACAGCTTGGTGATACACAGGATCATCGCCCATGAAGCTCATGACGCTTGTCTTGAGCCCCATTTTGCCAAGTCCAACCGCTACATTTGGTGCGCTGCCAGCAATTTGAGTTACAAAGGCGGCGACGGGAATTTTCTTACCGTAATCAATGCACAGTTTGCAGTCTGCGGTTTTGAGTTCGCAGGCCACGCTGGCATCAGGCAAAAGAATGAAGGTATCAAGTTTGATTGCACCAATAGAGAGGAGATCGAGCATAGTGCTCACAGTCTACCTCGACGGTGCTAGGCTCGAAAGATGGCGCCTGTATAAATGTAAACTGGTAAGAGTCCTTCGGCTTTCAGGGTTTCTTGTGGTTCAAGGTCTGGGAGCGGCCAAGCTTCCACAATCACTTGGGCGTTCGGAGCAACTTTGCCCTTAAGACTCGTTAAAAGTTTCGGATAGCATTTTGAAAGTAAGAAAATAAAGACAACGTCGGCGTTGCGGCAGTCTTGCTTGAAGAGATCGCCAAAACGAATGTGAACATTTTTGTAGGCTTTGAAAAACAGAAGCTTGCGTCCCCAGGCGATGAACAGGGGGAGGAGGGAAATATCGTAACCCGTGCAGATAACTTCGGGAAAACGTCGGGCTACTGCAAACAGCATAGAGCCATCTCCGCAGCCAAGATCAATCACGGTTTGACCTGGTTGAAGTTTAAGTTGATCAAGCAAGTGTTTGCGCTGGTTTGGAAGGGTTGGAAGCCATGGGGCCGCTGAAAGTCCTGCTAGGGCCGCAGACAGTAGCACCGCCAAGATGAAGATCCAAAGGACAATCATCATACTTAGCTCAAGTTGGCCATGAGCTCAGCTTCTTCTTTGGCGGTGAGATGGCGCCATTCGCCGGTTTTTAGGGTATTCAGTTCAATATTCATGATACGAATACGCTGGAGGGATTGAACCACGAATCCGAGTGCCTCACACATCTTGCGGATTTGGCGATTACGACCTTCTACGAGAATGATTTTGAAGGTGTATTCACTCAGCTGTTCAATGCGTGCAGGCAAGGTTTTTTCGTCGTCGATGAGCACGCCTTTCCGCATGTTATTTAGGAAATCCGGGGTGATCTTTTTACTTACGGTTACTACGTACTCTTTTTCGTGCTTACCTTCGGCACGCAAAATTTTATTCACAATATCGCCGTCATTCGTCATCAAGATAAGCCCAGAAGAGGCGACGTCGAGTCGACCAATGTTAAATACACGTTCAGGATAGCCAACGGCATCAACGATATTGTCTTTGGCTTTGGGGTCAGTTGAACAGATAA
>DAORIP010000063.1:0-4124 GCA_035438565.1 bacterium
CCCGGCGGCGGGAAGTTGAAGATCGTGAACGGACCCGGGGTGTACTGGGACTGGGTCCAGGTCAGGCTGGACGCGTCCTTCACGAACTTGAGCACCCCGAGCTGGGTGCTGTTCACGTACAGCTCGCCGTGGGCGCCGAGCGCCCCCTCCACGAGCGCGTGCTCCTGGCTCAGATCCTCGTTCTGCACGGGGATGATGGCCAGCTGGGCTCCGGTGTCGAGGCTGAACACCACCACCGAGGACGCGGGCCCGCCCGCGGTACCGCCGGCGGCCGGCTGCGTCACGTACACGAGCTTGGCGTAGTAGTCGACCACCACACCCTCGGGCCACATGTGACCCGCCGGCATGGTCGCAAACACGCTGCCATCGCCGACGTTGAAGTGACCGTTGGCGTTGCCGCTCGCGAAAGCTGCGAACGACATGAAAAAGATCAGCAAACCGATCATTGTGTCGGAATCTCCTAGTGCTTTCGAAATGAAAGCACTCGGGTTATAAGTGAAAGCACGAGAAGAGTCAAATAAAAAACAGCCGACACGGCTGTTTTTAACAATTTAGCTCTCAGACGCCATCACGAACCTGGTCTGCATTTGAATAATGCCAAGCGCCATGAGGAAATATGCCACCAGGTAAATGAGATCACCGTAACCACTTACCCCCCAGTTGCCAGCACTTGCTTGATAAAGGAAATTAAAATCGGCTAAGTATTGGACGGCCAGCGCAAGGAGGATGAACAATACGCGATGTTTCATGACTCCTCCAAGCGTTTTTAAGGTGAGTAAATAGGTCAGGAGCGCGATTGATACGTAAATTGCCTGACCGATCGGGTAACCGAAGTCTAAGAGTGATTGAATAATGCCAGCGTCCTGAAAATCGTAACCACGTAAGAAGAGTAAGTATGGCAAAAGAATCATGATCACTGGGATAGCGAGAGCACACGGACGACTTTTTAGTGTTGCGAAAGAAAAGCGTACCCCTGACGCTCCGGCGAGCATGACGGCTCCGTAGATGTAGAACACAATACTTCCAAAGAAGCCAACGTCAGCTAAGGATGGGTAGGGGATTTCGTATTGTAAGAAAAGATTGTAGACACTAAAGACGCTTTGCCCAAATGTTTGTAGCAGGAGCCCAACTCCAAAAGCAACAAGAAGTCTGCCGACGACACTTTTTTCACCGCCCCAATCAAAAGCAATCTTAAGTCCCCAAAGTCCACCAATAAGCGACATGAGCTGGTAGGAAGCTCCCCAGATCATTTTTGCAAAGGTAGCATCAGGGAAAAAGAGGTGGAGGACAAGCCACCAGCTCGTGAGTAAAAACATGAGTACAACGGCGGTTCTCGCGCTCCAGTCTTTGAATAGCGTTCGCGTTTCTTTTTTCCACATATTCCTCATTAAGTATAGCATTTGTTTTACTCTACACGCTCATGATCTGGTATTTTTTTAAATACCGATGTGGATCAAAGCTGCTTTTTGCTTTCTTTAACCCAGGAATCCCTAAATCCTGTTGGTAGTTAATATATTTGCGTCCTTGAAGGTGAAAGTATTTGGCGGTTTCCTGCATTACCACCTGATAGGCACCAGGATAGGTAACTGGATTTGCCTTTTCGAAGTGAATCATGATCATGTCGTCCTGCAGGAGCTCATTTAATGTAAAACCAATAAGACAATTCTCGACATAGAAGCCTAGCCCAACGAGTTTGGGGCATGGGGCAAGTTTGAAAAATCTTTGAAAAGCTATAAATTCGTTGATTGTTTCGCTTGGTGACTTACGTCGATTTTCAACCCACTGCTCAAAGAAAGAGATGAGTGTAAATTGCACCTCTGCTTCATGAATCGGTAGTACACGGACTTCTACAGAAAATGACTTTGAAAATTTTGTAACGAGGTTTCGATGTGATTTTAAAGCACTTCCGGGATAGGTAGTCAGTTTCTCGATGTTGAGAATGTAGTCGAAATTCAGCTCGTCTTCCTGAGTTGAAAGTGTTTCTGTATCAATATTTACGGCTATTTCTTCCGGTACAAGCTTGAGGATGGGTGCGAGTCCCAGGGTTTTGCGGTGCTCAAGTAGGGCCTGGGCGGTATCCTGAATACGGTTTCGGCCAATGAAGCAATGGCAAGGCTCACCACTTAGATAGTCCGTCATCACAACGACGAGATTATCGAACAAGTACGTGAGTCGAGTTTCATTTTTTATGTCCCATGACCACAGGCTTGTAAAATTAAAATCTGAGTAGGGTGGGAGCCCCTGATTCGCAATTTCGAGGTCGAACTGGTGGTCTTCAGTAAGTGCGACAAAGTCTGGAAATTCAACACGCATGAGGAAGCCTGCTTTTATCTTGGCTATATTGTACAGGTTAGTGTTACGGTAGTCACTTTAGAACTGTGCTAAAATGTGTAAGAATCTATGATTGCCACTGCGCAACTTGTGGAGCGCATTATCAAAGAACAGGAGCTGGTGATCGGCCCCCTTGCTTTGCGTGAGGCAAAAAAAGTTAAAGGACTTACTGTTAAAACTGATGGCGGAGTAAAACTTACGGGGAGTAATAAAAAAGTGCTCGGTGATCTTGTGAAGCAGTACGAAAAATTGTTTGGACCGGCCTCATTAGATGTCTGTCGTGAGGCGGTGAAGGCCTTATTACCTCAGGTGGCCAAAGAAGATATTCCGGATGTCCTTAAGTAAAGGATATGGCCAGGAATCAGATTAACGTCGATCTTTATGCCCGCAACGCTGAGTTAGCGGTGCGTAATAAGACCTTGTCACTGCTGCATAAGCTTGACCAAGTGACGCTATCGACGCTTACAACTGAGGAGATGACGGGGCAAATTACGGCCACGTTAGCCAAAGAGTTTTTATACCCTTTTGTCGGTATTGGCGTCTGTGACAAGCATCAAACTACCTTTGAATGGATGTCGATTGCTTGTCCGGATGGAAGATCTCGAATTTGTGAACGTCGAACATATCAGAAGTCATTTTCGTTAAATAAAATTCACAACGCGTGTACAGAGGTAATCAAATCGCATCGCAGGGCAGAGCTCGCAACCCTTCACAAACTTCTTGAGCCAGTCATTGAAAAGCCATTAATTGATGAGGTATCAGCTCAAGGGCAAATTAAAAGTGTTTTGGTTTTCCCACTCATCGTAAGCGGCGCATGTGTTGGGGTGCTTGCGATTGGCCTGAACAGGAGCAAGAAAGATCTCACGAAATATGAGCAGGATACGTTTACTCCGTTACTTGGACTCGTAACAATCGCGCTCCAGAAAGCCATGACCTATAGCTCGCTTGTCGAGACAACCAAGAAACTCCGCGTTGCGAACCGTAGATTAAAAGAGCTCGATGCCTTGAAGACCGAATTTTTATCTATCGCCAGTCATCAGTTGCGCACCCCAATGGCAGCGATTCGTGGCTATGTTGATCTCATCATGGACGGTTCTTACGGGAAGTTATCTGATCAGCAAACTGAAGTCGTGGGGAAAATTCATTCAAGCGTTGAGGGACTCATTGAGCTTGTGGGTCAGTTGCTGAACGTTTCCAGGATTGAAAGTGGAAAAACCGTGTTGACCATTGAGCCCATTGATATTGTAGCCATCGCCACGGACGTTACGAGTTTTCTTTCGATCAAAGCTACAGAGCAGAAACTTGGTCTTGTGTTGACTCCGGCCACTATGGTGCCGGTCATGGGTGATGCCGCCAAAGTGAAAGAGGTTCTCATGAACGTTATTGAAAACGCTTTAAAGTATACAGATCAGGGAAGTGTTACTGTGAGTTTTGTGGATGAGTCAAAAGCGGTACGCGTCAACGTGACGGATACTGGGATTGGTTTAGATAAAAATGGTATTGACCGATTATTTCAAAAATTTTCTCGGGTTGAGGCTTCGGCTGCAAACCATCCAGGAACTGGACTTGGCTTGTATGTAAGTAAGCGTTTAATTGAAGCTATGGGTGGTGAAATTTGGGTAGAAAGCCTAGGTCTCGGCAAGGGGAGTGTTTTTAGTTTTCGATTAAAAAAGGCTCAGGTGACTTTACAGAAGACGCAAAAGACAGTCTAATTCCGTTCTTCACGCGCTGTCTTCTCGGCGGCGCCGTTTCTATTAAAAATACATGACCAATAGGGTCATGTATTTTGGCGG
>DAORIP010000064.1:0-4121 GCA_035438565.1 bacterium
TCTTCCATGGCGGGGTAGAGGACTTCCTCAATGCTGTGGTTCATGCGATGAATTTCATCGATAAACAAAATATCACCCCGGGTAAGGTTTGAAAGCACAGCGGCGAGATCGCCAACACGTTCAAGGGCTGGTCCACTTGTCACCTTCACATTCGCACCCATTTCCGCACCAATAATGTGTGCCAGGGTGGTTTTGCCAAGTCCTGGGTTGCCGTACAGGAGAATATGCTCAAGCGGTTCATTACGACCTTTGGCTGCTTCAATATAGATATCCAGGTTCGCCTTCAGTTCATCTTGGCCCACAAAATCAGCCAGTTTGCTAGGACGCAAACGGTTTTCGATTTTCTGTTCCTCTTCACCAGCTTCAGGCGCTACTTCACGAGGAGTTTTTATTGGTGCCTGTTCCTCAATCATGTCTGTATCTTACTTTACCCACCGAACAGAAGCAAAACGCTCTGGGGGATTGATTTTCGTCTGAGAAAGTGCCATACTCTGGCAGCCAATTGTTACGAGTGGTATGTTGCGAGCGTAGTAAAATTATCCAGCTACGAGGCGCGGGGTGAAAATTCTAAGACGTATATAGATATACGGCGAAGAATTTTCGGGGCCCCGCAACAAAGTAGATGGTAATTTTACTAGCGAGCTACGCCGGGATGGCGAAGTTGGTATACGCGGCAGACTTAAGATCTGCTTCCAGAAATGGATCGTGGGTTCGAGTCCCACTCCCGGTACCAAAAATAATCTTGCTTCGGCAGGATTATTTTTCTTTTCAAAGCTGAGCTGCTAAACTACTCGCATTCTGTATGCAAAAAAGTTATCGACCAAACGTAGCCGTCTTAGTCACCGATGGGCAAGGGAGGGTTTTGCTGTGTCGGAGAGCTGATGATGCCCATGAGAAAGCGCAAACCGTTCAAGGGGGAATTGATCCTGGCGAAACACCGCGTCAGGCGGCAATTCGGGAGGTATCGGAAGAAATTGGACTTGAACCAGAGGATTACGAGATTATCGGCAGTTCACAAGCGAAGTATAAATATGATTGGCCGGCTGAAATTCAGGAGCGGCTCAGTGATACAGGTTATATAGGTCAGGAACAGCAATATTTTCTCATTCAGGTAGATCCAGACACCGCTTTTGTGCTCGATAGTCACCATCAGGAGTTCTCTCGAGTTGAATGGGGAACGCCGCAAGAGCTCGTGTCGCAGGCTTGGGAAAGAAAACAGCCCGGGCTCCGGGCTGCGCTCATGGAGTTTCAGTTACTTACGGGGAACGCTTAGGTTCCCATCTGGGAAACCAAGCTGTGTAAGAAGTGCATTTGCCGCCTCAGCTTCCATAGGGAAGCTTTGGCGGTTTTCAATTTGTATAGGCGTGAAATGAAGATCGACAGTGTCTTCAGTAATGGTTACCTGCACCGTTAACCCTTGTTTTGTATTCGTGGAGAAGTCTTGATCAAACAGAAAGTTACCGAGTGAATAGACCACCGGGGTACCATCCACGATTTCGATATTTTGAATGACGTGTGGGTGCGCCCCAATGATGAGGTCGGCTCCTGCGTTTACAAAAAGTTGGGCGGGATAGGTTTCAACACCTGGGGCCGTGGTGGCATATTCAACCCCCCAATGCGGATAGACGATGACAAAACGTCCCTGCGCATGTTCTTGTTCAATGGCGGGTAAAATATCCTGCACGTTTTCTTCAAAGGCGTGAAATCCAATAATGGAGATGGAGACGCCGTTAATGTTTTCTCGAGTAATGAACTTTTCACCTGCAAACGGGTCTCCAAATGGTGTCATGCCTGCCGCAGTGATTGTTTCTCGCGTTGCTTCAGTGACCATTTGCCCGTAATCGTCAGCGTGATTGTTCGCGAGTGATAGGTGTGTGAAGCCCGCGTCTGCCAACATCGGGACATTGTCCGGTGTGGTATCAAAAATCATCTGGTTTGTGACTTCGATGTTACGCTTTTCACGAACGGTGCCCTCAAAATTTCCAATCACAAGATCTGAACCCAGGAAGAGGTCATCAAGCCTTGCAAACGGCCAGGTAGTGCCCTTTTCGACAATTGTTTGCTCAACTTGACGAGCAAGCATGATGTCACCCACAAAGCTGAGCACCGCTTGTGGTTCCGGTGCCGGGGAAGGGAGGGGAGCGTCCCTATCTTCAGACAGTGGCAGGTGAACATTGAAGTAGGTTGGGATATGGAGCTCATTTGGTTTTGGCAACAGGAAAAAGAGCGCGATAAAGAGCCCGATTCCTAGAGTGGCTGACAAGCCTAATAATGCATGCGCATGTCGCATAATTACTCAAATGATAGCACAGAACAAACAAAAAACCTCGACCGAAGTCGAAGTTTTTTGGAGCGGCGGACCGGGCTCGAACCGGCGACCCTCTCCTTGGCAAGGAGATGTTCTACCACTGAACTACCGCCGCATGCGGTGAAAAGAGTAACATGGCCATGTGAAATCGTCAAAGTCACCTGGATAGGTAAATCTAAAACCAGCCCGCCAGGCTGGTTTTAGATTTACAAAAGTTGAAATTAGGCAGCTTGAGCTGGAGCGTCAATTGCTGCAAGGAGCTGGCCAGGCTTGGCACCGACCTGTTTTCTGAGCCATGAGATTCCAGCCTTATTTCCGGTGAGGTACTGCTCTTTAGCAACACTTAACATGAAGGTTTCAATTTCATGACGGATATCTTCCGGCATATCAAATTTCGTCATGAGGGCATCAAAGCGTTCTGAAAGCTTATCGAGCCAAGACTTTTTATCATTTGTATTCGTGGACATAAGAATAGTGAAGTGTAAGTAGAATAAGATTAAAGAGGTAGCCAAGAGAGAAGGCCTTTTTTCGTTTTGAGGTACCAGGTGCCAAGAGCACCGATACTGCCTGTGAGGAGTCCGCCACCAACAAGGGGGCTAGAGCCTGTTTTTGGTTTTGATAGGGGAATAGCTTCGGTGATCGTTGTGCTCATAATCTGAACATCATCATTTGAGCGGACGTACAATCTTCGACCATCATCCGTCATCCGAACGACTCCGGTAAGTGTGGCGTCCCCACTTTGGATGTTGCTCCAGGTTACGCCCGTTTTTTTGTAAGCAACAATTGTGATTATTGTTCCGTCATCTGTTTGTAGACTGAGTTTGTCACCGGACTTCCCAACGACATGTCCGTGGATGCTTACAAGAGTGCCGTGTTCTGATTGGTTGAAGGCTGCACCGGTCATGGCCACTGGCAGTACTTCAGCATGTCCGGTAACGCTGATGTCTTCGGTGTTTTTGACCTTGATTCGTATAGCACCGTTGTTGTCACCTGGAGTGCCAGTAACACTCACAGTGTCGCCGAGGCTGAGCTCTGGCCAGTCAGCAGCATTGAAGTAAATTTCGTGACCGTCAATGAACATGGTTTGCTTGCCAAACGTATCCGGAAGGGCAATAACCGTACCAGTCACAACCACTTTTGTATCAGCACTCTTTGGTTTACTGCTTTTTGGTTTGGTGGAAGTGGCTTCAGATGCGGTTACGGGTTTCGCAGTCGCCACAATCCAGTGAACGGATTCGGTTCCGGCAATTGGAGTGTCGTTATCCTCCGCCACTCCTTGCGTAATGGTTCCAGAATCGTTGCTAAGGGAATCAGGTGTGTTTGTCGTCGTGTCATAAGTTGGAGTTGAGAGAGCGGTCGGCTCAGTTTCAGTGATTTGGGTTTCGATCGGAGCACTGGTTTCGATTATCGGAGGAACTTCAGAGGCGGGGAACAGATTCGGGGACCCTTCTGTGGCGGTAGTGATGTGCCATGTGTCATCGGCTGCCTTGGCCAGAGATTCACCATCTGTTGGCGCTGGCAGAGCATTGGTGCCGTAGGTAAGTGTGTCGAGTACAGTTCCAGAATCGTTCGTAAGGGTTACGGTGTCACCTGCGTTATTCAAGTTGCCAACGGGATTTTCGATCACGAGAAAACCATCGGTTGGTACGGTTTGATCGGGTAGGGGTGTCACGTGATCTCCGGCATCAACCAGCGTACTTCCGGAAAGATTGATTGGTGCCCCGCTGGTATTGATGATCTCCACCCACTCCGTGCTATCAAGTGGATCACTCACAAGCTCGTTGATTGCCACATCTCCAGGAGCCACATTTTG
>DAORIP010000065.1:0-4074 GCA_035438565.1 bacterium
AGGATAATACTTTTGGACAATGCCGAGCTCGCGCATGAGCTCAAGTCCTTTTGAAGGCTGCTTAGCCTTGAGGAGTAACTTTTTCCACTCGTCTGTCACGCGTTCTCTTGAGAGTTCGTTAAGATCTCCGCGACTCACCATTTGCTTCAGCAAGTGCATGGTCTTCGGTTCGATAGTGGCGTTAAGGCGAGCGGAAAGCTGTACACCACGAAAAACGCGCAAAGGGTCTTCTTGAAACGTACTTTCATCCACCACGCGCAAAATGTCCTGTGCGAGGTCATCAAGACCGCCGTAAGGGTCATGCACAAGTCCCGTCAGCGGATCGAGTGCAATCGCGTTGATTGTAAAATCACGACGCCTCGCAGCTTCGCGGAAACTCAAACCTGGATCACTTTCAATAATAAAACCTTTATGCCCCGCACCAACTTTTGATTCTTTTCGTGGAATTGCAATATCAATCTCATAGCCGGGTGCAAGAAGAACTTTCAGTACACCAAAAGACTGACCCACAATATCAACGTGACCGAAAAGCTTGGTCACGAGCTCGTGCAAACGTTTAGGTTCAACGCCGTAAACTTCGACATCGGCATCTTTGGGATGCTTACCAAGCATTAAATCTCGCACATAGCCTCCGACAATAACGGCGCGAGGCTCAGCTGGCGCAAACGCTTGATCTGGCTCCAAAGCCAACACGGCCTCAGCGAGTCTGGTTACAGCAGCCACGATGAGGGCATCTTGCGCAAGAAACTGCTCGCGCCAGTATTTAGGTGTTGCAATTAGTGCCATAAACCATCCTGAGGTGGATACCGAAGGATCAGCAGCCATCTACATCATGTGGGCCGACCTAACCCTTCGTCGAACTCAGGGTGGTCTCGAAATTCTCTAGTTAAAGCAACGGCGCACCAGTCATCTCGTCAGGCTTTGGAATGCCGAGAATTGCCAAAAACGTAGGTGCGACATCGGCCAACATACCTACGGGCGGCATGAGTGACAAATCGCCATCTGGGACATCTCCAGCAATGGAAGATTTGCCTTCAAACTGCTTCCCAACAATCCAGAACGGTACCGGATTCGTACTGTGCTCCTTATCAATGGCGTGCGTTTGTAAATTCTGCACTTCCTCGGCGTTACCGTGATCGGCAGTAATACAGACCACGCCATCCTGTTCCAAAACAGCGGCCACAATCTTCCCTACGCACTCATCAACCACCTCTACGGCCTTAATGGTAGCGTCCAAATTACCCGTATGGCCAACCATGTCGGGGTTTGCAAAGTTTCCTATAATGACATCGTAATTCTCCGTCTTGATCTCTTTAATCAAGCGTTCGGTAATTTCACGGGCACCCATTTCCGGAGCCTGGTCATAACTTGCCACGTGTGGCGAAGGAATGAGAGCACGGTCTTCATTTTCAAACGGCTCTTCACGCGTGCCATTCATAAAGAAGGTCACGTGGGCATACTTCTCTGTTTCTGCAATGTGCAATTGAACAAGTCCAGCTTCTGAAACAACTTGCGCCAAACATTTGTCTACCGGCTCTGGCGGAAAAGCCACTTCAACCGGCAATCCAGCCTCATATTCGGTCATGGTGACAAACACCAAGTCCTGAATATACGTGCGTTGAAATTTATCAAAGGCTGGCAAGACAAAAGCTTTTACAATTTCACGCGATCGATCTGGTCTAAAATTGAAACAAATCACAGCATCTCCCGGCTTGACCGTGGCGAGCGGCTGACCACGCTTTGCAATTACCGTTGGCTCGAACTCCTCATCAAATACATCCCTCGCATATGATTCTTCAATTGCAGCCAGCGGATCATCAACTACGTGCTGGCTCTCCCCAAGTGCTATGGCCTTATATGCCCGTTCAATTCGATCCCAACGGTTATCGCGATCCATGGCGTAATAACGACCAGACATAGAGGCTAAATACCCAACGCCGGTGGCCTTCATTTGCTCCTCAAGGGTCCGGATAAAATCGATTCCTGAGTTGTAGAGTGTGTCCCGACCATCAAGGACAGCGTGAACTGCGACATCTTTGACCTTGGCTTTTTTGAATATCTTCAAAAGCTGAAAGGCATGATCGTCAAAAGAGTGAACCTTGCCGGACGACATGAGCCCCATGAGGTGCAACGTACCACCTGTTTCTTTCACCTTAGCAATCGCAGCTGCAAAGGCCGGGTTCTCGGCATACGTTCCGGCCACGATGGCTTTGTTAATTCGCGGGAGCGTTTGGTAATACACTCGTCCTGCGCCAATCGCCAAGTGGCCGACCTCTGAATTACCCATCTCACCCCAACTCAAACCCACTTCATCACCCGAGGCGCGAAGTGTCATGGTGGGATAGCGCTCCGTGAGCATTTTAAAGGTTGGGGTATTTGCTCGAGTAATGGCGTTTCCCTCTCCATCTGGGGCAACCCCAAAACCATCAAGAACTAAAAGAACCGCTGGTCGCGGTCGCCCTTCAAAAGCTTTGACATCACGTTCCATAGACGTGAGTATTGTAACATGACCATGACCCCTGTTTTAGCGTAATGCCACGGCACCGTTTCCTGCCTTAATATACGAAATATTGTTCACTTTGATTAATCCAAGGAAAGTTTCTCGCTCGGACACGCTCGCAAGCGATCGTAAGCGATCAATTTCTGCTGCCAATTTTTCATTCTCCTGTCTCATGTCCTGATTTGTCTGCTCAAGATCACGCACAGTGAAGCCCTTGGTCGAGGCTGCGTTCACTTGAACAACATACAGAACCCCAAACGCCAGCGTCAGCGCCATCATAAACACCCGAAGCGCTCGCTCATCGTGAAGTACGGCTTTAATTTTTCCCCCTGATGTAAACATACCTCCTAAGTATTTTTACTTCCTTTTGGCTAAACGTAGTTTTGCGCTGCGAGATCTTGGATTGCTGAGAATCTCAGCCCGTCCTGGCACAAGCGGTTTCTTGCTCAGATTTTCAAACTCCAGACGATCTTTAAGCCAGTGTTTTACTAGACGATCTTCCAGTGAGTGGAATGTGATGACCGCGAGTATTCCACCTGGTTTTAAAACCTCTTGAGCTGCCAGCAAGCCTTTTTCAACCTCGCCAAGCTCGTCGTTCACTACAAGTCGCAAGGCCTGAAAGGTTTTTGTGGCTGGATGGGCTTTGCCCCTCCTTGGAACCACCGCCGATATGATCTCGGCTAACTGCAACGTGGTGGTGATCCGCTGTGCTCGTCGAGCGTCGAAAATCGCTTTTGCTACTCGATGCGCTGCCGGCTCTTCACCAAAGCGTCGCAGGATGGTGGCTAGATCATCTTTGGACCACCCATTCACAATGTCTTCAGCCGTGAGTTCGCCCTGCGTGTCGTAGCGCATATCAAGCGGGCCGTCGTTTTGAAACGAGAAGCCGCGCTCTGGCGCGTCCACGTGGACCGACGAAAAGCCGAGATCGAGTAAAACTCCATCCGCTTCCACGCCCAGCGTATTCATGGCTGAAAAAGAACTGTGGACATACTGCACTCTGTCGCCGTACTTACTGAGACGTTCGCGCGCAAGCTCAAGGTTCCGAGCGTCGCGATCGATTCCGATTACCTTGCCGTCTGGGGCCGTGCGCTCAAGAATGAGCGCCGTATGACCACCAAGGCCAAGTGTGCCATCAATAATGGTTGCGCCGGGCTTCAAATCAAGTCCAGCGATCACTTCTGTGGCAAGTACCGGTATATGAAGATCCATAATGCTATGAGACCTCCATCTCAAAGTTAGATGCCCATCGCGCCTAATTGTTCGGCGATGGCAGTTGCGTCCTCCTCAGCCTGTTTGGCATATGCCTCCCAAGCTGCCTTGTCCCAAATTTCCAGTCGGTTTTGAATACCGACCATCACCACGTCTTTCTTAAGTCCTGCGTACTGACGCAGATACTCAGGAATGATGAATCTTCCTTGCTTATCCAGGCGTGTATCCATTGCACCCGCAAGCATGAGTCGGGCGAAGGCGCGTGAATTTGCTTGTCCCAAGGGCAAGCCGGCAATTTTATCTGCCAGCTTCCCCCACTCTTCCAAAGGGAGCAGGAAGAGTGAAGTGTCGAGACCCCGCGT
>DAORIP010000066.1:0-3916 GCA_035438565.1 bacterium
AAAACTCTCACATTCGTGAGAGTTTTTTTGGTGCGCCGGGCGGGGATCGTCCTCGCCTCTCAACTCGCCGTCGCTCGTCTCGGGCTGGACACCGTCTCGCGGTTCCGTCTAGTGACGGAACATCGCTCCGGCGTTCGATCCCCGACGAACGCCACGCAGGTGGCGTTCTCCCGGCTGGAATACAAAAATACCCCCAACATGCGTTGGAGGCATTTTTGGTGCGCCGGGCGGGGATCGAACCCGCGACCACGAGCTTAAAAGGCTCTTGCTCTACCGCTGAGCTACCAGCGCATGGGAAAACCTACCCAAGTTTCGCCATTTACTTCGTCGCCGTCTCCGTCGGACTTACCGTAGCTCTCGCTACGACTCGTCCTTACTCGCCGGCTTCTCGTAACTGACGAAACTTAGTAGGTTTTCCTAGTTTAACGAGCGCTTTCAAATCGTCGGAAGGATAGCAGAAATCTTTGATTTTGGGAAGGGGGAGGAGTCGATGGTAAAATATGGCAATATGTCTGAACTCTTGCCATGGCACCACATGTCTTCTCAGGATGTGCTTTTGGCTCTTGAAACATCGGCTTCTGGACTGCCTCAGGTTGAAGTTCAGGAACGACAGCTGAGGCATGGTCTCAACGAATTACAGGAGGATGACGGCGTGTCTCTTGGTAGGATTTTTTTACGTCAATTAAGTAATCCATTGGTTTTTGTTTTAGGAATTGCGGTATTGTTGAGCGTTGGGCTTGGGAGATTTACGGAGGGTTTGCTGACATTTGCAGTTATGCTCATGAACGCGCTCATGGGTGTTTTGCAAGAGTATCGCGCTGAGCGTGCATTGCAGGCGTTGAAGAAATTTTTGCCAGCAGAGGTGAGTGTGCGTCGTTCTGGGAAGGTAGTGACAGTATCTGCGACGCAGATTGTTCCGGGCGATATTTTGCTGCTCGCAACAGGATCTTTGGTGCCGGCAGATGCAAGGGTAATTGTAGCGAAAGATGTGAGTGCAAATGAGTCAGCATTAACGGGCGAATCTGCTGAGGTAGTAAAGCATGCGTCAGGTGTGGCTGTTGACGCACAGCTTACCGAACAGAGTTCTATGTTGTTTGCGGGGTCGGTAGTGGTATCGGGTCGCGTTGAAGCGGTAGTCGTTGCTATTGGTCGAGCTACTCAATTCGGAAAAGTTACGGAGATGGTGGCTGGCGTTGCTGATGAGCCTACGCCACTACAGGCGGAATTATCTAAACTTTCACGTACGCTTGTATTCATGATGGTGACGGCGGCGGTGTTTGTATTTGCAATTGGGTTGGCACGAGCGATTCCAGTAGTGGAAATTGTAAGTACCGCTGCGGCTTTGGCGGTTGCCGCGGTTCCAGAAGGACTCCTTGTGAGTGTAACGGTGATTTTGACGGTTGGCATGCGACGTATGCTGAAGCGTCAGGCACTTGTACGCAAATTGGTTGCGGCTGAAACGTTGGGAAGTGTAAATGTGCTGTGCATCGATAAGACCGGGACGTTAACAACTGGCGCTATGGAGCTGGTTGAATTACGTGCGTTGACGCGAAAATTGTCCATGACACATTTTGATGTTGAGGGGAGGGATTTTTTGCGTGATTTGCGGCTAATAAATAGTGCTCGCATTGAGCGTCATGCTGGTGGGGAAGTCGAGCTTATTGGTTCGGTGACGGAAAAGAGCATCTTACGTTTTTTACTTGCACAAGAAGCGAATGTTGTTACTGAGGGTTTTACAGTAATGGATGAGTTACCCTTCGCATCTTCGCAAAAATACTCAGCTATCACCGTGAGGGAGCCTGCTGGTCAGAGAATGTTAGTTTTGGGTGCCCCGGATGTACTCCTTGAGTTTTGCGACTTAAATGATCATGAGCTTCAGACATACCATAGAGTACTTGAAGACATGACAACGCGCGGTTTGCGGGTGCTCCTTTTAGCGAATAAGACCTGGCAATCTCAAGATGTGCTGTCGCCGGGAATTGTTCGCGATTTGCAGCCGATTGGTTTGGTAGGTCTCCGCGATCCGTTGCGTGTGAATGCTTTAGATACGCTCACTGAAGCGCGAAATGCCGGTGTACGGGTGATTATGATTACGGGCGATCATCCTGTTACGGCATCTGCGGTTGCGCGTGAACTTGATTTGCCCATTGATCCGCAAGCCCTGCTGCTTGGACCGGAGCTTGCAGGCATGTCTGATGAAATTTTACTCACGCGACTTCGGACTGTAGCGGTATGCGCACGTATTTTACCGGAGCAAAAATTACGCATTGTACGTGGTCTACAGCGGCTTGGTGCCACTGTAGCTATGACAGGGGATGGGGTGAACGATACTCCGGCTTTACGTGCAGCAGATATTGGAGTAGCGGTTGGAAGCGGGACTGAGGCCGCGAAGGAATCTGCTGACATGGTGATCTTGGATGATGATGTTCAGTCGATTGTAGCCGCGATCCGTGAGGGTAGGGTCATCTTTGATAACATCCGGAAAGTACTGACGCACCTCCTGACTTTTTCCATGAGCGAATTGGTGTTTATCGCTGCGGTGATTGTGATTGGTTTGCCGGTACCGCTTTGGCCGATCCATATTCTTTGGATTAACTTGGTGACTGACGGTCTGCCAAGTTTGGCTTTAGCTTTTGAGCCGGCTGAACCGCGAATCATGCAGGAACCACCGCGAGCTCGTTATACGCCGCTCCTTTCCGAGCCTATGCGCCGGCTCATGGTATTTGTTGGCGTTTTAGCGGTTTCTAGTTTAATTGTCATGTTTGTCTTCTTTTCGAATGCCGGATTACCAATCGCGACGTTACGAACGCTCCTATTTGTGAGTCTTGGCCTTGATTCTTTGACGGCGATTTTCCCGCTTCGGTCTCTGCGTCAACCATTCTGGCGAGTGAAGCTATTTCGTAACCCGGAGTTGATCGGCGCCTTCCTGATCGGATTGTTTATGTTGTTCTTGCCGATCTTTACTCCGGGTCTGAGTGCTATTTTCGATTTCTCACTCCCGTCACTGAGAGAATGGGGTCTGGTGTTTGGACTGATGTTCCTCAAGTTATTATTGATTGAGGCTGCAAAATGGTGGTTCCTTGAGGATATTCGCAAGGAGAATGGGGTCTTGGTATCATAGCGAGGAAGAGCAGCATATTAGCGATTAGATATTAGGGTTTATGGATTTATCAAGAATTGAGAATTTTAAAGATGCAGTAGTGACAGTGATGGGTCTTGGTATCTATAAACAGGGAAGTGGTTTAGGTACTGCTAAGTGGCTCATGCGTCATGGTGCGCAGACGGTTATCACAGATTTGAAAGATACAACCGAGCTTAAGGAGTCGGTTGATTTAGTGATGGAGTGGTACAACAAATATCGAGAGATGTATCCGGATCGCACGATTTATCAACCGGTGTTTGTGCTTGGCCAACATCGTAAGGAGGATTTTGAAAATGTCGATGTTGTGGTTCAGAATCCGGGCGTGCCAAGCGAATCTGAATATATTCAGGTAGCAAAAGCTAAGGGCGTGCACATTGAGTCCGATGTCAGTCTGTTTTTCCGGTATTATCATTTTCCGGTAAGTGCGATCACAGGCACAAAGGGAAAGACGACAACTACGTTACTTCTTGGCGAGATGCTGAAGGGACTTGATCCTAAGGCGATTGTAGCCGGCAACGTTCGCGTTTCTCCACTTGAGTTTTTAGATGAACTTCTTGAACATAATGCTTCGACCCCGATTGTGCTTGAGCTATCTTCATGGATGCTTGAAAGTTTGCCAGGAGCTTTTACAGAATTGAAGCACGGTCCAGATATCGCGGTGCTAACAAACGTATTTCCAGATCATTTGAATCGTTACGCGAGTTTTGAGGATTATCAAAAATCGAAAGAGATTATTTTTGAGTACCAACGTGAGGATCAATTTGTGGTGCTTAA
>DAORIP010000067.1:0-3880 GCA_035438565.1 bacterium
GGTGGTTGGCGCTTGCGGGGTCTGGTATAACATTTTTGATTGCGCTTGTTCACGCCGAACGATTCCAGAGCCCGGCGCGATTTGTGCCGAGCATGCTTCTTAGCATCATCGCCATTATCTTTTTATTATTACCAACCCGTTTGCCCTCACCGTTTTTACGAGAAGTATCACCAAATTTCACCACGACACTTGGTATCACCACCGGTGCTTGGAATGAGGGGTCGGTGTTTTTTGGAAGCGGTCCTGGAACATTTTCATTAGTATATCCAAAATACGTTCCGCTTGATGTAAATCAGTCCGCGTTCTGGGATGTGATTTTTGACCGCGGCAACGCTCATGTCACTACATTATTAGCGACATATGGGTTATTTGGAGCCTTGGCCTGGATCTTTCTTGTACTCGTGGTTTTTGGTTTGGCGGGAAGACGTCTGTATTTAGGTGAATCAACGTGGCTGCATGTGGTCCCGGTGTTTGTAGCTTGGTTTATGCTTGCCGCGGCTGCCTTTGTATACCCTCAGAACTTTACGTTGTCAGCGTGTTTTTGGTGGCTTACCGCCTCAGTTATTGGACAGCTTTCTGCATCAGCGCAAGTGCAACATTCAGAATCAGCACGAGCTCGTTTGGCGACGATATTGGTAGCAATTTTTGTATTGGTGTGTGCGGTTTCAGCTTTTATTATTACGGTACCTCGGTACCTGGCTGAGGTGGCGTACGCCAAGGCTGTGAGGTTGGATACGGAGGCCTCTACACCATCTGAAATTGATGAAGTGGTGAGCTTGCTCGATAAAGCAGGGACACGAAATCCACGTAACGATGCCTACTATCGGAATTTGTCAGCCGCGCTCTTAAAGCGATTGCAGGTGGTGAGTGCTGAAGAGGCGGCGGATGATAGTTATGTCCAATCACTTCTTGCGGCTACTATTGCGGCCAGTACTCGAGCTACAGAGATATCACCGGCTAATGTCTTGAATTGGGATGTTCGAGGTATGGTTTATCGGGATGTGTTATCGGTTGTTCCAGATGCAGCGGAGCCTTCGGTGGATGCATACGAGATGGCAATTATTCTTTCCCCGACAAACCCCCGATACAGAGTTGAGGTTGCTCGGGCTTACCTTGGTATAGCAGATGCACAGAACCCATTATTACAGAATGAGGATAAAGATGTTGCAGCCCAGGCAAAAGACCGTAAGGAAGAGGCTTTGCGACAGGCTGAAGAGCATCTTGCAACTGCGGTGGCGCTGAAACCGGACTATGCTCCTGCCCAGTACTATCTGGCGCTCGTCCATGAAAGAATGGGTGACTTGGCGGAAGCGATTCGTGGCCTTGAGACAGTTCGTGCACAGGCTCCGCAAGATGTAGGTGTTGGTTTTCAGCTCGGATTATTGTATTTACGACAGGGAAAAAATGAGTTGGCACAAATGGAGCTTCAGCGAGTTATAGAGTTGGCGCCAGAATATGCAAATGCTCATTGGTATTTGTCGGTTGTTTATGAGCAACAGGGAAATATGCCCGCAGCGATTCGTGAGGTTGAAACAGTGCTCACATTAAATCCTGATGACGTTACTGTTCAGGCTAGGATTGATCGACTTAGGGCCGGACAAACGAACAGTGGCATCCCAGAGCCAATCACACCGTTATAAAAGCATAAACGTCCGTGTCTTGTCGCGCTCAAGAAGAGCGGATAAGACACGGACGTTTTTTGGTGATGTGAAGATATGGGCGGTTGAAAGGTTCCTTAGGCCCGGTCGCTACTACCCAAGTGGGGAACACCAGGGGCCCAAGGGACTGAGGAGTTTAGGCCAAAACTGGCAAAAAGTCAACGTATCGATTAGACTACGCTCCGTATGTTAAATGTTGGCATTGTTGGCCTACCAAACGTAGGTAAATCGACGCTTTTTACTGCGCTTACCAAGAAACAGGTGGATTGCGCAAATTTTCCGTTTTGTACCATTGAGCCAAATGTCGGTGTGGTCGAGGTTCCTGATGCTCGGGTCGACGTATTGTCAGAAATGTCCAAAACTCAAAAAATTATCAAGGCTGCGATTGAGTTTGTTGATATTGCCGGTCTCGTGAAGGGCGCGCATAAAGGTGAAGGTCTCGGAAATAAATTTCTGTCCAATATTCGTGAGACTGACATGATTGCGCACGTGGTTAGATCATTTAAGAATGACGATATTATTCACGTTGATGGTTCCGTGGATCCGATTCGGGACGTTGAAGTGATTGAGCTCGAGTTGGCCATGGCAGACCATGCTACGGTTGAGAAAATGTTAGACGGAGTAAAGAACAAATTGAAAGCCGGAAAAGATCCCGAGGTGGTTGCTCAAGTTTCGGCGTATGAGAAGTGGCTCGGCGCTTTGTCGGCCGGTAAGCTTGCGAGTACGGTCGAATTTACGGATGAAGAGAAAGAGGCTGTGCAGGGTATTCGATTGCTTACCAATAAGCCCATTCTGTACATTGTGAATGTGAATGAAGAGGATGCAAATGATCCAAACTGGGTGTCGCCACTTGGGCCAGATCGATTGGCTATACCCATTTCGGTCAAAATTGAAGCCGAACTTGCTGGGCTTCCGGCCGTTGAGGCTCAAGAGATGCTTGCTGCTTTAGGCATGGCGGAGTCGGGCTTAGACAAGGTCATTAAGAAGTGTTACGAGCGACTTGATTTGATCACATATCTTACAACGGGCGTACAAGAGACGCGTGCTTGGACAATCAAAAAAGGAACAAAAGCTCCGCAAGCCGCAGGTGTGATCCATACCGATTTTGAAAAGAATTTTATCCGGGCTGAAGTTATCTCTTACGACGATTATGTTGCGTGTGGGGGAGAGGCTGGGGCGCGAGATACGGGCAAGTTGCGCATTGAGGGCAAGGAATATGTCATGCAGGATGGTGATGTGTGTCACTTCCGAATTGGCGGTTAAGAAAAGAAAGAAACCCGACGCATGTGCAATGTTGATCGCAGATGGGTCGGGTTTTTGATTCGGATCGCTAGCTTGCGGGCCGAACATTCAGCGAGATGAGAAGCGTGAGGTCGGCCTGCATGATCGCGAGGCCAATATCACCTTCGAGTTCACGAACCGTGGCAGCCATCACGCCGAGCAGCTGCATCCTGTCTCCAGCACACAGGTTTACTGCCGCGTGTCGCTCTCGTCCGCGAACGACTTTCGTGCCTGGATTTGTGAGTAGCTCGGCAACCTGTTCCGAGGTTTGAATGCTAAGGCTCAATCGATGCTCGACGAGCCTTAGCTGTTCGATGCTGCGGCTGAGGGTTTGCATGGTGCCCTCACGATCCGTCTCCGACATGTCCGGAGCATACATGTCTCTGACCTGTGACTGGAGCGCTGGCAGGTCACGATCGATCATGTCCTGCAGCGTCTGATCCAGATCTTTTGCCCTGCTGCGCAGGGCTTGTCCATCGGCCATCCAGCCTGATGACGTGTTGTGTCTACAGACCTGTTTGGCCTGCATATACAGCTTTTCAGGCTCCAGGTTCGGCGATCGATCGCTAGCCTGGGCCAGGGACATGGCGAGGAGCAGCATCTCGACCTCCGGTGGTTGGGGTGCAACTTCAATGTAGGGCATTAATGAAGTATCGTCAAAAAAGAAGACCGCCAGCCCGGAGAGGGTGGCGGCATGAGGTTCAGTGCTGAGCGATCTCTGCGGTCGCGAGCACCGAAACGACGTATTTCGGGTAGTCGGAATGATCGCCGATCTCCACGTTGCTCGGGCCTTGGTTGTAAGCCTCGAGACCGTCGGCAATGTTGCCGAAGCGCTGGGCGTAGTCATTCAAGATGACGGCGCCAAGCACGAGGTTGTGCCGACGGTTCCCGATGTAGTCGAGCCTGAGGGGCTCGATACGCAGGAGTTCCGCGGCACGTTC
>DAORIP010000068.1:0-3870 GCA_035438565.1 bacterium
CGAAGCTGGTGAAAGGCGACACATGGAGGCCCTCGTGATTTCCCTGAGACTTGCCTTGCGCATGCTGGCCCGCGACTGGCGCGCCGGCGAGCTGAACGTGTTTCTGACCGCCAAGGTCACGGAACGCTTCCTCGGCGAGGCGCGGCACCCGGACAATTACAGCGTTCGGAAGGTTGCCAACAACCTCCTGAATGCCGTGAGCACCTCAGAGCGGTAGACAAGAGCGAAGGTCGAGGTTCTCAAGACCGTAAAGCCCCGGAATCGCATATGCGACGCCGGGGCTTCATTCTTTATTTCATCACCCTATAAGCTAGTCATCACTACCACCATGGCCGCTCGAGTCAGAGGAGTCGGAACTGTTGTCGGATGAATCAGATTCAGAATCTGATCCAGAATGAGATTCAGAATCGCCACTATCATCAGATTCAGAACCGGAATTACTACCGTTTACATCGTCGCCGGAATCAAGATCATCATCTGCAACATCGTCAGATGATTCAGACGTATCGTTCGTTTCCTCGTCGGTACTGCCGGGACCGCTATTTTCGCTACGAGCAGCATCATGAAGTAAATCGCCTGCTTGCTTAGCTAAATCATCAGCAGTCTCAGCATCGCCTTCCGCCAAGGCTACCTGTGCCTCAGCAAGAAGCACCATTGCCTGATCGATTAACGCCTGACGCTCGGTAACGTCAACACCTTCAAGCTCAAGTTCAGCTACAGTCTCAAGCGCGTCATTCAACTCATCTTCTGATTCATGAATTTCATCTTCAGCCTCCTCAGTATCTGCGAGTTCAAGTTCAATCTCATTCAGATCGTGATCCTCATCTTCATCAGCAACATCAATCGTCTGCAGGCCTTCACGAAGGTGCTCAGTCTCGATTTCATCTAAATCTTCAGCGTGCACTTTATGAATTTCAACCTCTAACTCCAGCTCCAACTCCTCAAAATCTAAGGCGAAGTCGGCTAAAGTCACGCCCAGTAAACCAGCAACCAAACCATCAATCTGCTCGGCAGCCCCAGAATCATCAACCCTGAACAATTCGTTCGCATCCGTTCGCAAAACTAAACCGTGCGGAATTTCACCGTCTTCAAGTACTCCACCGCGCACATAATCAGGAAAAAAGCCCTCGGGAAGATCGACTACTCGCTCGGACCAATCGTCACCAAACAACGCTACAGCCTGATCTTCACTTGAAAGCGCTCGAAGCTCACCACCCGGCTCGACTACGTATACCGTAGGATCACTAGGGATTTTCAGCAGCGACGTACCTGGTTGTACTACGACCGTGTCACCAAGCGGCAAAGATGCCAAATCTTCAGCGGAAATAACTTTTATATCATCAAAAGACTCGAACCAGGAAAAATACGTCGCTTCATTTGGAAATGGGTGGCGCATGCCATCTTCGCCAAAAACGTAAACCGTAGGAAAGTCTTTCGACATAATCAGGTCCCCCGGTCCAGCTGCAGCCTGAACGAACTGCGGCGTGGAGTAGCCCAATAAAGCAAAGACCGTAAATAGTGCGAAGACTTTTTTCATATGCGCGTATGATAACACTTTCAAAATCACTTACTTCACAAGGGTATCAACAATTATATCTAAAGCTCCTGCTGGAATCTTCGATCTCCAGGTAGGATTCTTTTCACGGATCATTTTACGGATGTCCTCACCCACAATTCCCGGCACAGGCACAATTTTTTTGGTAGCGACGCCTTTGGCTTCAAAGATTTTACGCACGTCTTCATTGCCACTCCAAATAATAGGTTCGGCAGGATTGCCAGACACATCCAGCACATGGTGAGCCCAGGCTTCATCGGTTTCGGCATCTTTTACCACAGCAATGGTGGCATCCATGATATTTGCCGCCAACAGGGCCGCACCAATCATGTCACGGCGTTGATCTAAACTAAAGAGATCATTGCCGTCCGCTGACTTACCCTCACAAATCACTACCACCACATTATCCGAAACCTTCATCATGCCCTGCACGACCATGAGATGACCGTTATGGAAAGGTTGAAATCGCCCTGGGAAAATAAGCGTGGACATATGCCTAGCGAATTACTAAATATTTTTATTTTACCATCCTGAGGCGAATGCCGAAGGATCAGTAGCCGGCCACCTGTTGAAGTAAAACAACGAACATATCTCGCCATTCACGATTGTGTGTTTCGATCAATGCTGCCTTCTTTGCTCGGTTCCAACCTTTAATTTGCTTTTCACGAATAAGCGCCATTTGCTCATCTTCAAGAATCTCAAAATAAACTAACTTTGTGCAAGAGTACTTACGCGCAAAGCCATCCACGATAGCATCACGATGCGATTGAATCCGCTCTGGCAATGCTGTACTCATCCCCGTATACAAAACGGAATGTGACTTGTTTGCCATGATGTAAACACCGCAAATACGGTCGTGCATACATAAAGTGTCTGGAACTGATCCTTCGGCATTCGCCTCAGGATGGTTTGCGCAGCTTCGAGCGACAGCGAGAAGCGATTAACCATGTTAACCCTGCTGCCAATCGAGTAAATGCTCTTTCGTCGTCACAGGAAGCTGAAACTGTCGCGTAAGTTCAGTAATAAGAAGCGGTGGAACATCAATTTTTGACATCTCATTCACTCCTTTACCGTCAGCAGCAATCATTTCCAAATACCCCACGGCATGAGGATCAATTCCCATGAGCGTTGCGGCAATTGCATCAACCGCCACGGCATCAAATCCCGCCAGAGCTACACCCATAGCCACTGGGCCACCATTCACTGGCCCCTCCCCCTCCATGGCTAAAACACCGTCGATCACCGCGACATCACACGGTTTCTGTTCATATAAAAAGGCCAAAATCTGATGAGCTGATTTTGGACCACCCACCGTAAGCCACGGTGCTCTGGACCACACCCGACCCTGCACCGTAATCCGTGGCGGGACGAGCATAGTGCCCTCAGCCCAATTACTCACCGCCAGTGCGGCACCATAATCTTGGTGCGTCTTCATGTTGCTCACAGAAATAGTGAGATCAGCCTCCATGGCAACCTTTGGCCGACGCAAAACCGTCTGATCTCCGTTCGCAGCGGCAAAGGTCTGCTCTACAAATGGCTCGTCCTGAAGATCGACAAGGGTGATATCTGAGTAATGTTCAAGAAGTTGTTCGTATCCAAAATTTCGAAACGCTGCCTTCGTGCCAAAATGCGCGGCATCAGCCACAACAACAGGAACCTTAGAATACGTCCGGATGACATCCAGAATACCGCGAATAGCATCAACATGGACTGATGCCAACTGCAATTCATGATGGACCAAGTCTGGCTTAATCAACACCAATTTGGCGTCTTTGATCCTATCCACAAATGCCTGCCCCAAACCATCAACCACCTCACGGATCACTTTCCGTCGATTTTCTCCCTGGGCGATATTTACCTTTGGCATACAATAGAAAAAGGATACACCGTTGACCTCAGAATAGGCAATCCGTATCATAGGATAGCCATAACTCGGGGGGGGTACATGGCATTGTCGTCAGAGATTCTCGAGAAACTCGTCAACAAATTCCGGAACATGACCGGACTGGAGGTGCATTACCGCAACAAGATCGCAGACGAGATCGTCAAGCGACTTGGTCCGTATAGTAACAAGCCGGGATCAACCGGCCCCTGCATTCATGCCCTGAACGTCTTGATCACGCAGATCAGGCCACGCACGGATTTGAATCAGGCAGCACAGAAGGCCGCCATCCAGCTCCTGGATGCCGCCATCCGGGAACTCGAGAGCGAAGCCGCCGAGGCCTCGCTCGAACCCATCGACCGCTGAATACCTCAACTGAAGAAACCCCCTCTTCAGTTTCATCCCCACCCGCCTCTCCGGCCGGTGGGGATTC
>DAORIP010000069.1:0-3862 GCA_035438565.1 bacterium
CTCGATCCTCCATTCTCCAAGTTTTTGTAAGAGTCAACCCGGTAGTATCAAGCACGTCAGATTGCACATTCTGTTCCGTACCATCTTCAAGAGCAACATTCGCGAAGGCTCGCAGTAGTTTTGGCTGTACTGCAGCAAGTTCGGTGTCTGCCTTTAATGCTGCGACAAGCTCCTCGAGCATGCGCTCATGCAAAATCATGTCAGCGTTCACGATCAGAATCGCTCTCTCAGTCAAATCAACATCTCCCCAGCGCTCAAATGCAAAGCGCATAAGTTGATTGTGCCCCGGAGCGAACCCAAGATTTCTCACATTCCGAGCCACTAAAAATTGTGGGTGATGCTCCTGAATATATGCAAGCGTGCCGTCGGTACTTCCATTATCAAGTACGCGGATTGAAACATCCGTATACGTCTGGGCCTCAAGTGAGCGAAACAGATCCGGGAGATAGCGGAGATCGTTCCACGTGAGAACATGAATAGAAACATGCATACAGGCGCATTAATCGCGGGAGGTAGAGATCTTCTTCGTGACGTTAAATCCAAGATACTTCCCCAGCATAAAGCGCGTCTGCGCGTCGAGCGCGGGCAAGGCTCCAAAGAGAATAAAAGTTACAGGTAGAAGCGTCCACTGCAAAAGCATGAGAAGCCAATTCCAACGCGGAGCCCGGCTTGGGCGTGATGGCAATAAGAAAAAGCTCAATGCTCCAGTAATGAAAACCCCCAAAGTAGCACCACGCATCATGAATTCGAGCGTGTAGGGTGAATTTACAAATAACGCGCTATCAACCGTATTAACAGTGACAAATGGCAAATAACCGAGAATAAAAATCAAAAATGGTGCCGTCGCCCAAGTAAACATCCCCTCTAAATGGTTAAATATATAACGAATTTTGTAACGGCGAGGCAGGTTTGGGTGCTCCTTAAACTTTGTAAGCATGTACGGAAAGTGCTCTACTCCCCATGCCCAACGACGTTGTTGTTTATACAAAGCCACAAGACTCTCCCAATAATTTCCGCCAGCTACCGTGTCCATAGACACAGGAAGAAAAATTGGAGTCACACGATAATCCCCATCATAATGCAAGAATCCCTGCATAAAGATACGCGAATCCTCGCTCACCAAATCAGGCTCCCAAAAACCAACATCAACCAACATTTTCCACGACATGGAATGTGATGAAAAGGTCCACATGCGCTCCGGTCGAACCAATTCGGAAAACAACCAAAATACAGTGCCGAAAGCCGCTACCCGAACCGGGGCTGTAGCACTCCAGATATTGTTCGAGAACAAAGTGATTGGCTGATACGATGACCGATGTGGGTTTTGAACGGTAAGAAACTGATACGCGAGACAGGCGAAATACTGCGGGTGCGCAATGGTATCCACATCGAATGCGGATACAATAATTCTCTCTGGGTTAATGTCTTTATCAGCCAAATACTTTTGTACTTCATGTCCCATGTGCCGCATGTTTGACCCCTTTCCAGGCAATTCTCCAGGCAGATCCTTAGGGTGCACAGTGAAAAGAACATCGTAAAAATGGTGCTTGTATCGCTTTTCAATATCTTCGCGGTAATTTTCAAAGTTACGTTTATCTCGTTCCTCTCCCCCGAGAACTACAATGATCCGATCTTTTCGATACTGAGCGCGCAACAATGATTCCATTGCCTCTTCAAGAATTGGCAGCTCTTCTTGATACGTCGGAAGGAAAACAAAGTGATAGACCTGATCCCATCCTGGCAGAGTAGTGAGCTTTTGATACCACTCAATACCTAAGTACTTTTTATACTGGCTGTAGGAAGCAAGAACATGGATAATGAAATAAAAAACGCGCAGCATCCAGTACAGATCGAATACGATGATAAAGACGACCGCCGCAGTTGGTGCAACAAAAGATAAAACAATGGCCGTTGTGAGGATTCCCCAGCTCAACAAACCTGGAATTATTTCCAGGATACGATGTCGTCCATACTGTCCAATAACCTGAGGCATGCTAAACAATTTTCCGTTTTAAGACGTCGCGATTCGTTTGCGTGATGTTTGGAGTATGTGCGTAGGTAGGTAGAGCAAACACATGTCCTTTATGTTCAAAAATGCGGCTTCGCATGTCAGCATCTCTTTCATCAGGCGCTTTCTCAAATGACACAACCTCACCACCAAGTGCGAATGCTAGAGTATTCACACAAGCATGCGCAGCTCGCAAAGACGTCGCAGAACCCGGACCTTTAACCAACGCAAAGGCATTAATCTCGGATCGCGTGACCTGATGCTCCAACAAAAACCCATCAAATACCGCCAAATACGCCTCAGGACGTGCCACCTTTTCTTCCGGAGCCACCACCCACTCACCCGTGGCATCCAACAAGCCAATAACAAGTCGCGCAATATCCTGACCATTTACGTATACCATCATACCTTGCCGATATTATCCGTAAGCACAACTCGCTTCGCCTGAAGAATTCCGGCCAAAAATCGATCCCCAACGTCCCGACGATACTCAAACTCTTCACGAGGCATATACGTATAGTTTACCTCGCGCCCGATCTCGCGTTCAAACTCTGCAATCGATTTTTGTAAACCCTCCTCCTTTAGCGTGCCTACAACCAAAATATCGGTTTGAATATTTGGGGAATCAGTAAAGCTTCCCGTCAGAATGAGCAGGTCCAATTTTCCATGCTTGGCCAATTCCTGGATGAGCGTATGGTTCATGAGCACGGCTACCTTCTTCATTACCCCACGAAGATCTTCAAAAATTGGAAAGTCTTTATTAGCTTGGTAGAAACGACGATTATCCGCCTTGCTTCCCTCCTCATCTTTCTCATCTATCTGCACGTCTTCCCCATCCACTTCAAGAACAATTCCGATATCCACCAAATTCTTGAGCTCTCTTCTGACCGAATTCAGCTGTGCATCAATCCGTCGTGCTAGCTCCCGTACAAAGAAGGCTCTTTGGCTATTCTCAAGAAAAAGCCCGAGCAGCCGTGCTCGCGTACGCGAACCGAATAATTGCTCAATTCGGAAAACCGAGTCTTCCCCACCCGCAACCGGAGTCTCTTCTGCTGCGGGTTCTACTAGTATTTCTGGGCTATTTGCCTGTTCTATTTGCTCATTATCCATAAATGTACCGAGGAACACTTAACCATCTTTTGTGTGTACCCCCATTTAGGTATACTGTAATAGCAAACGGGAGGAAAGAGCAACCGCCATGAGCCAGCACCTCGTTATCAAATCGGCAGATCTCGTTATCCCGCCCAATCGGGGGGAACGAGATGTCCGCACGGTCCTCCACACCCTTCCACACAGTAAGGGTTGGGTTTTTGGTCTATTTACTTTAGAACACAAAGACGAAAGTGAACGCGAACGCGTAGCTCATATTCTGCGTAGCCACCTTGAGCATCTTGCTGCAGATTTAGCTGAAGATACTAACGTTGTCCGCCGCTTTGAACAAGGCCTGAGTCGCGTAAACCGAGACTTAACACGTGCCGCCAAAGACTCAAATTTAAACATCGATCGTTTTGATACAGTAATTGGCGTACTTTCACGGGGGCAAATATTCTTATCTGGAATTGGCAAGCTCAAGGCGATCTTTCTCCACAAAACCGCTGAACGGCGCTATGTCATTTATGAGCTCGACGCTCAGTTCCAAGATGGAGAGCAAAATACTTGGGACAAACCGCTTGTCGCAGTGCTTGATGGCGAGCTTCATCCGGGTGATATTTTTTATCTCGCTACTCCAATTTCGCATCAAATCCTGAGCATGAATGAACTTCAGGATATTTTGGTGACGCTCCCACCTGCCGGCGCCCTCCAACGTATTCGACAATATCTACCTACCACGGATCATTTTGGAGGTATCGCTTT
>DAORIP010000070.1:0-3850 GCA_035438565.1 bacterium
ATTTGGCGTGAGATTGTCTTACGAAGTTGGCCAATTGGAATTTCGATTCTGTTCAACTTACTTTATTTAAAAGGCGACATCTTCTTCATGTCGATCTTCCACATTTCTTTCACGGAAATTGGTCAGTATGGATCGGCGTATAAAGTGGTGGATGTGATGACCATGATTCCCGTGACATTCATGGGGCTCATGCTCCCGCTTCTTACTACCGCCTGGACACAGAATAAGCTGAGTCAATTTCATGCCCACCTGCAAAATTCCTTTGATTTATTAGCAATCATTGCGCTGCCGTTTGCCTTTGGTTCAGTCGTGCTCGGTGTCCCGATCATGACCGCTGTTAAAGGCGATCTCATTCTTGCCGGGCAAGTACTAAGCGTCCTCGGACCATCAGTTGCAATTTTATATTTCGGCTCACTCTACGGTCATACTGTAGTGGCAATCAACAAGCAAAAACTCATGACGATTGCCTATGCCATTGTGGCCGCCTTTGCAATTGCTGGATATGTACTATTCATTCCAAAGTACGGTGCCTGGGCTGCCGCCTGGGTGACGCTAGGATCAGAACTTTTTATCACAATCCTTGCATATCTCGTAGTGGTGACCACCGCGCAAGTCAAAACGAACCTCGCCATGTTTGCCAAAGCTTTAGCGGCAAGTGCAGTCATGACTGCTGCAATCATGTATATTCCCTCTCCGAATGTATTTTTAACCATGGGGCTTGGAATTGTAGTGTACATTGCAGCACTTATCACTTTTGGTGGACCAAAACCACGAGACGTACTCCGACTTTTCAAACCAAATCCTGCACGTGCACCTGAATCAGTCGTCTAATCTATGCTCGTTATCAGTCTACTTATCTTGAGCGTTTTTGGACTCCTGGCCTGGAAAGATTTTAAGGCAGCACTCACCCTTCTCGTCTCTCTTTCCCCCGCCTATCTCTTACGATTTACGCTTGGAGTACCAAGCACCGTACTTGAGGGCATGATTCTCATCTTGTTTGCGTTCTGGCTTGCACAAGGACAAGTCAAACAAACTCAGCTACAGACGATCTTTGGTAAATTCCTTGTCCCAGTTCTGCTCCTCATACTTGTATCCGGCATCGGTGTGATTATCGCGCCGGACCACGTGGCTGCGCTTGGAATTTGGAAAGCATATTTCATTGAACCGACACTCGTATTTGTCATGTTGCGAACGACTTTTACCTCTCAAGCAGATTGGCAACGTGCCTTCAACTGGCTTAGCGTAACGGTCATTGGACTCGCACTGTTTGCGATCTTCCAAACCGCAACCGGACTTGGCCTGCCTGTCCCGTGGGACGCTGAACGCCGCGCTACCTCAGTCTTTCCTTACCCAAATGCACTCGGTCTTTGGCTTGCCCCAATTGTATGCGCGCTACTGGTTCAGACTGCAAACAAACAGACTCGTACAACAACGTCTCTCATCGCTGCCATCCTTGGCGTCATCGCAATTACACTTTCACAAACCGAGGCTGCACTTGTGGCAATTCCGGGTGCGCTTGTTGGTGCGCTTCTTTTTTCAAAGGCTACGATGAAATCAAAAATTTGTATTGGTGGAGGTGTAATACTCCTTGCCGCCGCCATCATCGGAGGCGTGCCCCACATTCGTGAAAAAGTGTTGCTGCGAGATTATTCAGGACAGGTGCGGCTCTCACAATGGAAAGAGACCGTTGCGATGCTATCTGATCGACCACTTTTTGGTGCAGGGCTGAACGGCTATCCAGAAGTTTTTGCGCCGTATCATGACAAAACGCTCTACGAAATCTTTCAGTACCCACATAATCTGATCCTCAATTTCTGGGTGGAGATGGGCATCTTTGGTGTGTTCGTACTTCTCTTGTTTATCGGCGGAGTTATGCATGTCGCCGGACAGAATCGCGAGAATATTTTTGCACTTGTCGCCTTCGCGGCGCTTCTTACCATGAGCATTCACGGACTCGTGGATGTGCCGTTTTTCAAAAACGATCTTGCCGTGCTGACTGCATTCTTTTTAGCGCTATTGCTCCTGCCAGCTCCAAAACCTCACCCGCGCTCCTAAGCAACCTTCGCTCCCATCCTCAGTACGGCTCCGCTCCCATCCTGAGGTGAATACCGAAGGATCCGAGGCCTGCCACAGCTATGTTTTCTCGACCTTCGGTCGCAACCCCTTCCGGGGGAGATACTTTCTTTTCGGAAAAGAAAGTATCCAAAGAAACCTTTGTTTACCCCGCAGCAGGCTGCTGTTAAGGGTGCAGTTCGGCGTCGCTACGGGCAAAACAAATCACCATCGATTACATATCCCGAAGACAGCAACGTATTCAGGAGGTATCGATGGTGGTTGTTTTGCTATGCCTACGCTGCCGCCGAACTGCCTGATGAGGCCAGCCTCAACAGCAGCCTGACGCGGGGCGTGCACCGCCGCTTACCGCCGTGAAGAACTAAACAATATACGCACCGTTTTCGTAAATGACTTTGTCATCGACCACTACACGTTCCGTTTGGGCAAAGACGTCTACGTGATACTGACCTTCACGGCGCTTGAGGCCTGGCTTGGCGTAAATAGAGTGTTTCGCACCAAGAGACAGGTGAATACCGCACATACGCTCATAAGTCCCGATATCCATCACCCGACGATCACGACTAAAAGCGCGATTCATACCAAGACCAAGTTCACGCACCCAAACTTCTTCGTCGGCTTTGATTTGCTCAATCACGGCATCAAAATCAGGGGTTGAATTCTTCACTGCTACCACGCGCGATTTTTCAATTACAAGGGTAATCGGCTTGTCTGGGGTATTCACCCGGAAATCGGTATCACCAAAAGCAAAAATATTTACTTCCCCGTTTACGCCCTCCAAATTCTTGGCTTCAGTGAACACCTCTCCAATTGGGAACTGACCACCGACATTTTTCATGCCGGTGTAGTCGCCCACATTCAACTTTGCGTCCTCAAAGGCTGAATCATAACGCAAGCTCGCTCCCCCGCTTTCCACCATGGCCGAATGCGCAGTGTCGAGCAAACCCTTCAACTTTTTCCCGACCACGCGGTAATACGCCGGATCATAAGCCAACGAATTCACATACACTTCAATATCATCGCCTTGCATTCGGAAAAGATGTGGATGTTCGATGACTTTCAGCCCTTGCTTAAAAAGTTCAACACGAATTCTGAACTCATTCAGACGAAAACTAAGAGACTGAACAAGTACCACCAAGTCGCCAGCCTGCAGATCAGCAAAGGCTTTCAGAATATCAGTAGTCGAAGTTTTTTCAAAATCAATAAAGGTCGCTTCTGGCAACGCCTGACGGTAACCTTCGGCAACCAGGGTCGACAACTGACTATATTCATCAAAAACAATTACAGCCCGCTTGTTCGGCGTATGTTCGATGGCTTGTGAGAGGATATTTTTCAAATTTTGCGTGAGCGTTTCAAGGAGGGTCATATTTTGGCTAAGACTCTACATGTTTTCCCCCTATGTGTACAGTCCATTGACCAGGGCCAAGGAAGGGCTATAGTGGATATGCCCCTGCAGGGCTACGTAGTTACACGATTATTTATTCATCACATGTTTATCACTATGTCACAGGATAATAAGCCAAAACCAATGACTCCTCCAAACAAGCCTTTCGCAGGCGATGAGAAGAAGAGCTACGGCGACGAGAAGAAGCAGTAAATCCATTTCTCATCAAAAAAGAGCCCACGTGGGCTCTTTTCTTTTTGACTTTAGAATTTAATTGGAATTTCGATGGACTTGTCGTTCTCCGGCAATCCTGATGGATTGTCTTTTGCAAGGACGAGCTTACCTGTGGCAGTCGTTGGGGTGCTGAAGGAGATGACCGCCTTGAAGTTCACA
>DAORIP010000071.1:0-3749 GCA_035438565.1 bacterium
ACATTAAGTTTTACGTATGACCTGCCATCAAGCGTTGTAAGCGCCATCGATCGTGGAGATTATCGATTGTTAGCCATAAAACAGTTGGGAGCAGGGGATAACCTTTTGACCCTCAACTTAGACTTTGATACGACGGTGACGTCGGCTGAACCTGGAGAAGAGGTTGAAAACTTTGGCGATAATCGCTACCAAGTGACAACTGAGCTGAATACCGATAAACTCTTTACGGTACACACGAGATAATCGGCAGGTGGTGAAATTGACGGCTCGCTGTTTATTGGCGCTGCCTGTGCGCGACCGGTGCAGTGAACTGTCGAGTTTTGGTAGCGCCTATGTTTAGCAAAAAAATCGGGATTGATTTGGGTACGACAACCGTACTCGTTTATGTTCCTAAACGAGGGATCATTATTAATGAGCCCTCAGTGGTGGCTGTTTCTAAATTAGATAAAACAGTGTTAGCGGTGGGAAAGGAAGCTAAAGACATGTTGGGCCGCACGCCGGATACTATTGTGGCTCGGAGGCCGCTTAAAGACGGTGTCATTGCAGATTACAGAACAACTGAGGCGATGTTGCGTTATTTTATTAATAAAGCTTTGGGTGGTGTTCGTGTTTTTCGTCCAGAAGTCATGATTGCAGTCCCGGGTGGAATTACCTCAACTGAACGTCGAGCCGTAATTGACGCTGCTTTGTCTGCAGGAGCTAAGGCGGCGTACATTATTAAGCAGCCAATTGTGGCGGCTATTGGAGCAAATATTCCAATCGGAAGTCCGAATGGACACATGATTGTGGAAATTGGCGGAGGAACAAGTGAGATGGCGGTTATTTCCTTGGGTGGCATTGTAGCTTCGACTTCTGTGCGTATTGGGGGAGTGAAGCTTGATTACGCTATCATGGAATTTGTTCGCCGTACCTACAACTTAGCTATTGGTGAGCGAACCGCGGAAGATATTAAGATCAAATGCGGGTCGGCTATGTATCTTACGGAGAAGCTTCGCATGGATGTTAAGGGCCGTGACATGATCACGGGTTTACCAAAGATCATTGAAGTAACAAGTGATGATGTCACGGAAGCTATTCAGCCTTTGCTTGAAGGCATTATTGCTGCTCTTAAAGAGGTGCTAAATCAAACCCCGCCAGAATTGTCTGCCGATGTCATGGACAAGGGAATTGTGATCTCTGGGGGTTCGAGCCAATTGCGTAATCTCGATCGCTTGATTGCGGAAGCTACGAGCGTCCCCACTTATATGGCTGAAGACCCTCAGCTCTGTGTGGCACGTGGTACGGGTTTGGCCCTTGAAAATCTCGAAGCTTACAAGCGGAGTTTGTTTAGCAACTAATCGCTCACCTATGATCACCTATGGTATCGACGGCACAGCGTTATTACTCCCTCGCCCGACGGGCGTGGAGCGTTATGTTGCCAACGTACTGCGATCAATGATGAAAATGCCACTCACTCTTTCCGAAGAGCGAGTGGTTTTGTATGCGCCAAAGTCGAAGCCTGAGTCATTGGTATTGCCAGAAGGTTGGACTTGGAGAGAACTTGGTTTTTGGCTGCCAAAAGGCTGGACACATGTTCGTTTGAGCGCCGAATTGCTGATGCACCCGCCGGATGTATTTTTTAATCCCGCTCACGAGATCCCGTATTTGTATCGTCGGGCCAAGGTAGTTACCACCGTGCATGACGTGGTTTTTCGACATGCGCCAGCGGCTTATCCAGCTGCAAATTTGCGCCGTCAGGAGTGGGCAGTGAAACGCATTGTGAAGCAGGCTCAGGCCATGCTGGCAGTGTCTGAAGCTACAAAGAATGATTTGATTGAGTTGTATAAAGTGCCGGCTGAAAAAGTAACGGTGACGCACTTGGCACCAGGTGGTTTGGGGGAGGCGGTTTCAGACGCGGCAAATACGCTCAGAAAATACGCGCTGACTCCGGGCATGTACATGATGTATGTGAGTAGGATTGAGGCTAAGAAAAATCCTCAAACGCTCATCAGGGCTTTTATTGAGCTTCGTCGTCGTTACGGTGTAGGACATCCACTCAAGCTTGTGCTTGTTGGCGATCCTGGTTTTGGCGGTGAGGATGCAAAACGTTTGGCACAGACCTCAAATTGTAAAGACGATATTCTATTCCTTGGGTATGTACCCGATGCTGAGGTAAAGGGCTTACTTGAAAATGCCTTGTGTTTTGCCTTTCCTTCACTTGGCGAGGGTTTTGGTATCCCAGTACTTGAGGCCATGGTTTGTGGCGCTCCAGCGGTAGTAAGCGATCTTCCTGTACTTCATGAGGTGGCAGGTGAGGCTGCATTGTTTGTGCCTCCACTTGATGTTGCAAGGTGGACGGTGGCGCTTGATACTATGTTGATTGATCAAAAACGCCGGGCTGAATTAGTGGCATTGGGCAAGGAACGCGTAAAACAATTCACTTGGGAGAAAACAGCCACCATCACATGGTCGGTGCTTCGCGCTACGGCACATGAATAGCTATGCAGGCAGACTTGCAGCGCGAACTTGAGCAGTTGGGTTTTACGGAACGTCAGGCGTGTATTTATATTACCCTCCTTCGCTTTGGCAAAAGTGGCGCGCAGCAATTGGCTCTCGCTTCCGGTGTTCCACGCGCGTCTTGTTATGATACTTTGGAGCAATTAAGTAAGCAGGGGCTTGTTCGGGCGATGGAAGAATCCGGGCAGCAAGTGTTTGTTACCGAGCCGCCAGAGCGGATTGGCCTTATGCTTGCGTTGCAGCTTGAAGAAGTGCAGGCGCGTCGCCGTCGGGCTGAGCTATTTTTACCTCAACTCTCAGCGCTTACGGGGGACGGAACTGCCAAGCCACGCTTTCGAATTATTAATGACGCAGAAGAGTTGCGAATGCTGCATGAAGAGTATGCGGATTTAGATAAGCCTATTTTGCAGATGGTGGGCTATGACGCGTTTCTTGAACTTCACCGAGAATCAGTAGTTCAAGAGCACGCTGAACGCTTGCAAGAGAAGCGTTCGAAGGGTCGGGCAATTTTAGTTACTGATTCCTTGGTGGATGCTCCTGCGGGATCGGGCTTTGAGGTGCGTTGTGTGCCGGCGGCTATGATGGATGTGAAGGGCGAGATGACGGTATGCGAGGATCATGTGCTGTTATTTGCGTATACAGAAAACGTTACGGCTATTGAAATCATCTCTCCAGCTATTGCCAATACCTGCAGGGCCACACTTGAGTTAGCTTGGCAGCGGGCGGGGGAGATTGAAAAATTACTTCAATAAATCAAAAACTCACCGGCCAGAGGCGGTGAGTTAGGGGCGGGAACTTGCTCAGATCGAGGCCGTAGCCTCGTCGCTGAGCTTGTCCCATTCGCGCTGGTCCATTTCTCCCAGGTAAGCGGGCGGGACCGGCTTGAACACGCCGTTCTTCATGTCGATTTCGGCTTGCTCACAAGCAAGCACGAAGTCGATCATCTCCTGCGTGATCGTGGGGTCGTGCAGGAGATCGTCGATGTCGATGCGCGTGATCACGAGCACCACGCGGCCGGCAGGCGCCAGGCGCCGCGGTGACTGTGCGGAAGGTGAATGGCGACGACGATATCAAGAAGCAAAGAAATTGGTCTTTGTTTCACAAGGACGGCTTTGCTCCCAAGGGAGATGCGGAGAATGCAAGGACCAAGGAGCAAAGACTGGCTGAAATGACTGCGAAGTTGAGACAATACATGTTTTTTTAAAAAATTATTTGACAACGCTCTTGCGCAAACACATGCTTGTGGTTTTCTA
>DAORIP010000072.1:0-3736 GCA_035438565.1 bacterium
TCTTGGCATCAGCCACGCCTGCCACCGTAATCCGCTTGGTCTTGCCAACGCCCGCCGTTCCACCGACCATCATGCTCTGATTGGCCGTCATCCAGGCATCCCACTTGGCCTTCAAACGTGCCTCCTCAGCCTCACGCTCCGCCGCCGGCGTCTTGCCCCACTCCTCAAGGCCGGCGATTGGCATACAGTAGAGCACCATGAATTTTTGCATACGTGGAATGATAAAAATGACTTTGTTGTATTCTATCCGAACCTGACGAATCAAAACAATTTATCGACCCTGCCAGATCTCAAGTTCATCTTTAAGAACATCGACACCATTTTTGATAGCGGGATACTCCGCACAAATGAGCCGCGTCAACGGCTGATCTTGCGTAAGCCTGAGTAACAACGGAGCCTTAACCTCACGCATGAATTGCCGATTTGCTACGGGTAACGCGTGTGACTGGCGTAGGTTATCAATCATATCCGCAAGCTTAATCCGCCAAGCATCCTGGTCCCCGGCCTCAACCAAACGCGCCATCATCAGCACCCAACGTTCAGCACTGTCCTCAACATCAAGTCGATGCGTACACAGATCCACCAACTCAATCGTTCTGTCTGAAAATCCCAACGCTCGCAGTTCCGCGTATGTCACTCCACCATCCTCAATCACATCATGAAGTAAAGCCGCCAAAAACAGGTCGTAATCAGGGTCATCCCAGTGATGCTGTTTACTCACCAGATCTCTGACTCGAAAGGAATGCAGATAACTCGGTTCATCCGGTAATCCCTTTCGATTTCCCTGAATTCTCGACTTCACAAACGCCTCCCCCACTTTTGTTAACGCCACATAATCATCGTATAAACCCATATGTAAAAAATGAAGACTAAAAACGTAAAAAGCGATTAGGAGGTTTGACCCAGTCGACACTGGATGAAATCTCCCAACCGCTTTTTCGCAGTCAGTCCGCACACCGCTTGTGGCTCTCAGCAGATTTCCCTGATTGCCTACCCTTTCGGGAGCCGTATGGGGTCCGTAACATGACGGACGCACCTCTTCACTGTTTACCTGTTCAGGTTAGCACAAATGATTGGTTTGCTCAATCACTACCCCTCCTGCTCCATTCTCAGTCTCCGCTCAACAAGTGTCTCCCCCTCATATTCCCAATATAATGGACCCTGAATTGGTCGATTATGACCAAGCACAATCTGAGCAGCTCTCGTAATACTCAAATCTTCACCATTAAACTCAACCCGACGATTATCCAGAACTCTACTAAAAACTTCTGGTCGATTTACAAATGTGAGTATCGAACCCGTGGGAATGTTTACCATTGCGAAATTAAATGTTGAACGACGCTCACGCGCTTTATCTAACGCTTTCTGATCGTCAGCACTTTCAACAAAGTCTTTGTTCGGAGTCACGTCATCGATCTGCGCGATTCGGAGAGCAGACGCAACACGCTCTGGGGCTATCTCAAACCACTCACGATTTGATCTCACGCGATTATCCCCAAAAGCATCGTGGAGCTGCTTTTCCACAAAGCCGGCATCTGAAACCGTACATGCGTAAAAACATTCAAACGGCAGTGGAACACTTGTATTATCAAGAGAACGCATTCGTTGTTCAAGATCAATCGTTCTTCCAATCTTGCAGTAGCCCTGCATTGCTTCGTTGATCAGAATGTAAACAATCTCATTTTGCATACTTACAATTGCTTCAAAACCTCATAAATCTTCACCATCGCCATCGTGTCCAAGGCGCAGTATTCAAGCAGGTCTTTAGCTATCTGTTCCTTTTCTTCCTTGGGAGTGTTCGGATTGATCATCTTCTCCCAACGCTCGACTGCCTGGTCGCCCTTCTGGACATTCAACACTTTATACGTCAACTCCGGCACAAGTACGGGCAAAACGTTCTTAATACTGGCACTGCCTTTGAAACGAGCATCGACGTACAGGTCGTTTGAAAAGATCGTCATGAGGTCGAACATGCGATCATTCAACGACTCCAAAAAGGCGGCCTGGCTAGGATGCAACTCTGCAAGCTTGTTATTGCGTTGTGATTCGTAGGATTTGTACCAAGAAATAACAGAGCCAGTATCGCCAAAATCTGCTCGCATGCGCTCAATGAGCGGCAAGGTAAGATCTGTGGTTGGTTCAGTAATCAAAAATTCTTTGTGTTCCATCTTGCCATCTTCATGCAGGACATGCAGCGAATACTGAAACGGAACCTGTTCATAGGCACCAAAACCACTAAAGCGTGGGATAGCCGACGAATAGCCCTCGTAGTCAAAGAAATAAATCGGGAATACAAGCTCGCTTAGCGCCTCCTTGATAGCCACATAGTCAATGAGCGGCTTACCCGCCATGTAGGCATCATATTGCGCTCTTTTCGAGCCAGTCAGGGCTTCTGGGTTATCAATATCCTCTAAAGCATAAATACCGCGGTCAATCCAGTCGTAGAGCAGCTTCTTACTCCCGCCGATACGGCTAAAGTCGTGGACCGAGTATTCCGGTACTTCAGGGTTCGAGTAAACGAAGGTTGTGCATTGCGCATTACGTCCTCGGTAGAGACATTCGCAACCCTTTTCCTCTGGGTGGGATAAATAGCTCTTCAGATCATTCATTTCAAGCTGTACTCCCGACTGTGCCGCTAGAACCTCATCCGTAAGATCTGCAATGATGAACAGGTCATTATAATTTACCCGTCCCATCATCCGATATTCACCGTTCAGATGAATAACGCCGGTCTTCATGATTTTCACCCCACAATTTTCAATGACGGTTTTCTGGAACGCTAAGTCGTTGACGTGATGATGCGGCACTTCCCGCTTCACATCATTCGTCGCCTTCACTTCATACAATTCCCAACCCCCTAAGACTGCATTGAACCGCAAAATGTCAGCTTGAACAAAAAAGTCATCCCACAAAAAACCGCCTTGAAAAATGGTGGTCGTTTTTGCTTCGAGCAAAGTTTTGGTAAATGGAACTGCATTTGAACCAACAATCTCAACCAACACACCTTCAGGAAACAGACCTCTTGCCGCCTCATCCGCAAGATTCCCCTCCTCAATAATCTTCTTCTCAAATTCCGACAACTCGACACCCTCAAAAAGCTCTGGCTTATGCTTTCTTAGCCAAAGATTCTTTTTGCAATAGGTGTATTCAAGATAGTCGGTTTTTGTGATGCGCATAATGAGCGGGTTGCACTAAAGGCTGCACCGAGTATTGTGACTCTGGCATTAGCAAATTCCGGAAATTACCCTCTAAAAACAAAGACTAGAACAAACCGTCCTCCGTCTGCTTCGGGCGAAGCTTGGCAAATTCGAGAAGCTCTTCCATGGAGGCTCCGCGCTTTTTCCAATCCCGAAAGAATGCCTCACCGAGCAGGACATAGCTCCATTCGGCACCGCTGCGCTTCTCTGGTAAGAGCTTGTTGACCTTATCGACCCAGAACAGTGCGGAGGAATGCTTGCGCTGCACGTTCGGGTGATTGATCTGGTCTTCGGCTTTCGTTTCAACCATGTAGATTTTGCCGTTGGTACAGCGCACGAGGAAATCGGGGTAGTAATATGCCGCAAGGCCGTCATCCTTGATGTAGCGCAATCGTACGAAGTTGTGGGCGTATGGGAACAGCTTCACGAAGGCTTCCACGCTTGAGCTTTGGTCGGCAAACTCGATGAAGTCCTTTTCCAATCCGCCCTTGCTGGAAGGATAGGCGGTCTTCGCGTAAATCGTCTTTGCGGTATCAATG
>DAORIP010000073.1:0-3696 GCA_035438565.1 bacterium
CCAAGCGTCGTGATCACCGTAAGCTTGGTGTTGAGCTTGATTTGTTTGCATTCTCGCCACTTGTTGGCCCAGGACTGCCACTGTTTACTCCTCGCGGAACCATTTTGCGCGAGCAGCTTGTGAACTTTGTTTGGTCGCTCATGAAACCGTATGGATATACCCGTGTAAATATCCCGCACATGGCGAAGAGTGACCTGTATAAGACGAGTGGCCACTGGGATAAGTTCGCCGATGACATCTTCCATGTTTCAAGTAAGAAGTCAGATGATCAGTTTGTCTTAAAACCGATGAACTGCCCGCATCACACTCAGATTTATGCTTCACGTGTTCGTAGCTATCGTGATCTTCCGTTGCGTTTTAGCGAAGTTACAACCGTGTATCGCGATGAGAATACGGGTCAGCTCCAAGGACTCTCTCGTGTTCGATCAATTACCCAGGACGACGCCCACGTGTTCTGCCGCATGGATCAGGTGAAGCAAGAGGCCTTGGCGATCTACGACATCATCACTAGGTTCTATAAGGCTTTTGACATGCCACTTCGTATCCGGTTGTCCGTGAATGATCCGGAGAAGCCAGAGGCGTATCTTGGGGGCGCGGAAGTTTGGGACAACGCTGTTGGAACGTTGAAAGGTTTATTGGCTGAGCTAGGGAAGGAATATGAGATTGGGGTAGGGGAGGCGGCATTTTATGGTCCAAAGATCGACTTTATCGCGAAGGACGCGATTGGTCGTGAGTGGCAGCTGGCCACGATTCAGCTCGATTTCAACCTGCCTGAACGTTTCGAGCTTGAGTATGTCGACTCTGATAACTTGAAGAAGCGCCCGGTCATGATTCATCGCGCTATCTTGGGATCGATTGAGCGTTTTATTGGCGTCATGATTGAGCATTATGCTGGAGCCTTTCCAATGTGGTTAGCTCCAGAACAGATCCGCTTAGCCACAGTTTCTGATGACTTTATTCCGTACGCAAAAGAGTTGCGGGCCAAACTTGATGAGGCTGGATTCCGCGTTCACCTTGATGACTCCCCTGAGAAGGTTGGTAAGAAGATCCGAACTGCCGCTATTGAAAAAGTGCCTTGGACAATTGTGATTGGCGAAAAAGAGGTTGCTGGTGAAGATTTTCAAGTTAAAGTTTTTGGCAGCGAAGAGACGCTTGTTGTTTCTCAGGCAGATCTCATTGTGAGCGCGGCGGCACACGCATCCGTAAAATAAGGCAAAAAATAAAAAACACGCGCCATTTACAGGTGCGTGTTTTTTGTTATTCTTACGCTTCGGCTTTCGCTGACTCGACCACAATTTTCTCAAGTTGTTTTAGATCGTCCTGAATATCTGAGGCGAGACGTTTGGCCTCATCTTCAAGCCGTTGCATTGTGGCGGCGTAGGTGGTTGAAGCGGCATTAAGTTCAGTATGCATTTGTGCTTGCGCCGCCCTGATAGCGGGATCATTATTATCGGCATTGATGCCGATGTCGGCCGCAACTTGGTGTCCAACGGCTCGCAAAAGCTCCTTCAGTGCAAGGATGTTTTCTTGAGTAGCGCCTTCCTTCTGCACCTTTTTCACAAAGAAATCTTTAGTTGTTTGTGAGAGGGGGGAATCGGTGATGATGGTGATGAGCGTGGCTTGTGATGACATACGGCTTTAGGCGGCTGCCGACTCCTTTTTGGCGTCAGGCATGAGATTATCAAGAGCTTTGGTGGCGGCCATGATGCTCTCGTATTTATCAAGATCAGCTTCAAGTGCACGCATTTGTTCTTGGATGAGATCCTTATGTTCTCGGCTCATTTTGCCTGGATTATCAAGTGACTTGTTGAGACGTGCCAGCTGCCCTTCGGCTTCACTAATCAAGGATTGATAAGTTTCGATGGTTTCAGCATCAGCCTTGCGCTTGGCCTCGGTGGTGTTTTTGCCCCGACGGTCGAGCGCTTCAAGCGCAGCCTGATACCGATTAAGTTCATTTTCAAGTTGGGCTTTCTCGGCTCGCAAAGCAGCCACGCCAAATGACTTAGCTTCGTCTTTAGCAATGAGTCTGGCTCTGCGATAAATTTGTTCCTCCGTCTCGGTAACTCGCTGTGCAAAATTATCTCGTGCTTTGGCGACTTCTTTAGATAGACTGCGTTTGGCTGTAACTGCATCTTGTGCGATGTCATTTGCTTCCACCGCCGCCTGTTCAAGTCGTTGGCTACCAGCGAGGGCAGCCTCACGGGCTAATCGTGAGCGCATTTGCTCTGGAGATTTTCCTTTGAGCTGTGCATCAAAATTTGTATATTCTTGGGCGAGGGCCTTGAATTGATCTCCAACGTAAGCGAACATTTTTACATATTCGCGTCCAAGATCCACGACACCTTCATATTGAAAACGTGCTACTTCACTTAGGCCTTCGTAAGCTTCCTTAACGGCGTTCGTCGTGTAGCGCGTCTCTTGTGATGCGCCTTCTGGGAGCGGTTCGCGATTTCCTCCATCTGGACCATCTGGATTTGGTTTCTCTGGAGAATTTAAAGTGAATTTACCCATTTTAGCTCTCGGGCTACTCCATTCGTTAGCGGGTCTTGGTGTGGCGGAGTCGGTTGGCCAGGAGCGATCGGGGGCATTTTTTGGGTCATGAAGCGCTGGAGCTAGGATGATCTCACCTTCTTCGGCTACGGTGCGCGTAGCCTCGCGTAATGCCGACTCGATCGATTTCTTTTCTTTTCCGTTTACCTTATCTTTAATTCCCGAATATACCTCAGAGAGGAACCCGGTACCAAGTACGAATTTTGCTGCGTTCCCAATCTCTTGCTTGCGATCAAGTACTTCTCCAAGAAAACCTTTATTCTCTGGCTTACCCCACCCCTCCACACCATCTGTGGTGGCAGTATGGCCAAATCCGAATGCTTCAAGGTTGGTTTCTATTAAGTCGCCGATCACATCCTGGGCGCCTTCATAGGCATCGGCAACGCTCGCTGTGGTCGTAAAGTCTTCTGCAATGTCTTTAACTTCTTTGATTCGATTGCGAGTAAGAGCTTCAGTAATGGCGTCTTTAGCGCCACGTCCAATTTCTTTTACACCCTTTAACATTGTTGTGCTAAGATCGTAGACAGACAGTTCTTCCCCGAGAATTCTGAGTAAGCTTGGCTGATCGGAGTTTACCCAAACTCCCGGTTCAAGTTCGAATGTTTCACCTTTTTTCCCCGCCATGCTCGCGAATCCGCGCTTTATATCTCTTGCTTCTTCGAGGAGGAAATTACCGGCTTTAAAATCAGGATCAATATTTTGTCGAGTAATTTCTCGCCACAGACCTCCGGCGGATTTAGCGATATCTTTCGCTCCGCTGGCCATGCGTTTGTACCAGCTTTCACCGGCTTTCTTTGATTCATTCCAGGTTTCTTTGATCGCTTCACGTGTTTCAGCTTGTGCATCTTGATTTTTTTCAGATGTCTCAGTGTTCGATGGCTCCGGGAGGGAGCGTTTTTCTACGCCAGATGCACTGCGCACCTGACTTACGGACTGCGCCTCGACAGCGCCACCGAATGCGCGAGCATGGCTAGCTAAATTTCGTTCAAGCGAGTTGGGTTGTGAGGGTGACTCCTGATGAACGTTTTCTGCGGTATTTTTTGATCGCTTACCAGAAGCGGGGACCTCGAATCGCATAGCCCGGCTGCGCTCTCCCGACCCACCAGATTCTGGATTTTGATGATAAGCGTGGCTCATAGTGTATGG
>DAORIP010000074.1:0-3687 GCA_035438565.1 bacterium
TCCATGGTGGTCTCCCAGAGCTGATCAGGATTCATTTCACCAAGACCCTTGTAGCGTTGAATATTTACCTTTACGCCGCCAGCATCAATAACTGTAGATTCTGAGGCGTCTCCGGCATCGGCTGGATCAACTTCAACCTTCATCTTTTTCGGATCAACCTTACCACTCGTCATTTCTGCGACGTGCTTGGCGCGCTCTTCATCAGAGAAAGCGTAGCGGACTTCTTTACCCACCTGAATTCGGTACAGCGGCGGCAAAGCGATATAAATGTGACCTTGTGTGATGAGATCGGGGAAGTGACGGTAGAAGAGTGTAAGAAGAAGGGTGCGAATGTGGGCCCCGTCCACATCAGCATCGGTCATGATGATGACGCGGCCGTAGCGCATAGCGCTTACGTCAAAGGCTTCACCAATGTTTGTTCCAAGCGCAATGACAAGGTTCTTTACTTCATTATTGCCAAGGAGCTTATCTAGGCGAGCGCGCTCAACGTTGAGAATCTTTCCGCGGAGGGGAAGAATAGCTTGGTACTCACGGTTGCGTGCCTGTTTGGCCGAACCACCAGCGGAGTCTCCCTCAACAATGTAGAGTTCAGTGTTCTTATTATCTTTACTTGAGCAGTCGGCAAGTTTGCCTGGGAGCGTAAGTCCTTCAAGGGCGCCCTTGCGGAGTACGGTTTCACGTGCGGCCCGTGCGGCGGCGCGAGCTCTGGCAGACAAAAGACACTTGCTGATAATTTCCTCAGCATCACGTGGGTGTTCTTCAAGGAAGATCTGGAAGGCTTCACCAAATACAGCTTCAACAGCACTCTTCGCTTCAGGGTTACCAAGCTTACCCTTGGTTTGTCCTTCAAATTGAGGTTCTGGAAGTTTGATGCTAATAACCGCAGTTAGACCTTCACGCGTATCTTCACCGGTCAAGTTGATATCCTTTTCTTTGAGATATCCCTTATCTCGTGAGTAGCTATTCAGGACGCGGGTGAGTGCAGCGCGGAAGCCGGCTAAGTGTGTACCACCTTCTGGGTTCACAATGTTGTTTGCGTAGCAGTGCATGCTCTCGCTGTATTCAGTGGTGTATTGCAGTGCTACCTCTACATCCAAAGAATCAACGGCCTTGTGGACATAGAAAACATTTGGCTGCTTAGCCTCACGGCGCTCATTGAGGTGACGGACGTATGAAGCCACTCCACCTTCAAAATAAAAACCATGTGGTACGTTTGCGTTCTTGCGCTCATCAATGATGACAACGTGAATACCTGCCGTTAAATAAGCTTGCTGACGGAGGTGGTTAATGATGTTGTCAAGATTGTATTCGATGGTTTCAAAGATGGTGGCATCGGCATGAAAACGAATGGTGGTACCACGCTTCTTGGTGGTACCGGTGGATTTCACCTTGCCTTGCGGGATGCCTTTCTTAAATTCTTGCACCCAAATTTTTCCCTCACGGTGGACCTCTGCTTGAAGATGATCAGAGAGTGCGTTCACGACGGAAACACCCACACCGTGCAAACCACCGGATACCTTATAGCCACTGGCCTCACCACCGAATTTACCACCGGCGTGGAGTTTGGTGAGCACCAACTCGAGCGCTGAAATTTTTTGTTCAGGGTGAATGTCTACCGGAATGCCGCGACCGTCATCCTCAACCGCAATCCAGTTATCATCCTGAACGTGGACCGTGATTTTGGTGGCATGGCCCGCCATGGCTTCGTCGAATGAGTTATCGACGACCTCCCAAATAAGGTGGTGTAAGCCTTCTGGGCCGGTGGAACCAATGTACATGCCAGGGCGCTTGCGCACTGGTTCTAGTCCTTCAAGGACGGTAATATTTTTTGCACTATATTCTCCCGAGACTGCCTTTTTGGCCATATCAAAATGCTTTCAATTATCGGTAAGAGCTTACCATGTGCCGTAAAGTGAGTACAGTGCCGAATGTGATAAAATACAAAGCGATATGGCGAAGGAGGAGCCGACGAAATTATCTGGTGAGTACCGAGCCGTCGATGCGGAGTATCGCCGTAAGGTTGCGGTTGTTAACGCAAGGCCTAAACTTGAGACGGGCATTTTTGTATTTTGGGGAGCGCTTGATGTAGTTTTGATATTTACTTTTGTTGCCGGTGTCCTTGTGTATATCGTGTCGGGTTCATTCATCGACGCTCGTGTTAATGCATCGATTCTTGATAACGTTCGAGCTTCTCATGCCGGGGTGGTGCGTGTTGCTCCAGACGGTCTTGCGCTTCAGGATGCTAAATCGGCATCTGTGGTGGCGGGGAAGTACGATTTGTATGCAACGGTAGAAAATCCGAATACTGAATGGTATGCCACTTTTGATTACCAGTTTGTATTTGATGGTGGCGAAACCGAGATCATGTCTGGTTTTGTAAATCCTGGGGACAAACGACTATTAACTGATATCAATGTTTCGCTTGACCGTCGCCCGTCAGGACTCAGGATTGTGACCACGAACCTTGTTTGGTCGCGCGTTGATCGACATGCTGTTTTAGATACTGCTGACTTTTTGGCGGAGCGTAACGGTATTACGGTCGATGAGGCAACATATATGAAGGATCTTACTGTTGGTTCTGAGCAACTCGCAAGATCGACATTAACGTTCACAAATCAAACAGCATACGCATATTGGAATCCAGAGTTTCTTGTAAAATTAATGAGAGGAAGCACGATTTTATCTTTGTCCAAAGTAGCTTTGCCGGAGTTGCAGTCAGGCGAGAAACGAACGGTTGAGGTGCGCTGGTTTGGGGAGGTGCCACCAAGCGGAACGATCGCGGTAGAGCCTCAGATCTTTTTCTTTGACGAGTCAGTTTACATGGACCCAGGTGACGAATCAGGGCAAGATGTGCGAAGATAGGTCCGCATGGCCTCTTTTTCGTTTTTCCGAAACTTACAGCGTTTAGATTGGCTGCTTATACTTGCGGCTTTTGTGTTGTTCGCGTTTGGAATTGCGACAATTACTTCAGTAGAGTTGTCGCGTGGTGCCGAGCAGTTTATTTTTGTACGCAAGCAATTAATCGCGTTAACTATTGGTTTGACCGTCTTTACGCTCGCAGCCTCGGTGAATTATCAGGTATTTAGGGCGTATGGACGAATTGTTTATTTTGTCGCTATCTCCTTACTTATCGCGGTGTTGTTTTTTGGGCATGAGCTAAATGGTACAACGGGTTGGTTTATTTTAGGCGGTTTTTCTTTTCAGCCGGTTGAGCTCATGAAGTTCTCGCTCGCACTTGAACTTGCACGGTATTTCAGCGATCGTGCACATGAACGCTTTGGTTGGCGCGAGCTTTTTCAAAGCGGTTGGCGTGCGGGTTTACCGATTTTACTAGTGTTGCGTCAACCGGACCTGGGTGGAGCGGTGATCCTGCTTGGCATTTGGGCGATTACGATCTTCTTTGCTGGAATCCGCTGGCAACAGCTCGTCATGATGACGGGAGTTTTTGCTCTATTGGTTGCTGCGATATTGCTGTCAGGACAGTTGAAAGATTATCAGCTTCAGCGCATCGCGACGTTTTTGAATCCAACAGCCGACCCTTTAACGACCGGTTATAACGTAGCTCAGGCAAAGATTGCTATTGGTGCCGGAGGATTTCTGGGCAGGGGGCTTGGTGCGGGCAGTCAAAGTCAGTTGCGATTTTTACCAGAAAGTCAGACGGATTTCGTTTTTGCCGTTATTGCTGAA
>DAORIP010000075.1:0-3640 GCA_035438565.1 bacterium
CGAAGGATATTACCACTCAAGAACGTCACTTGGCTGGCGTACTTCAGGACTCAAAGGTAAGCGTCATCATCATCGCCAACAAGTGGGATCTTATTCCAAACAAAACCACCACTTCAGTAAACGACTACGAAAAAATTATTCGTGGTTTCTTACCGCAACTGAAATACGCCCCAATTCTCTTTACATCAGCCCTCACCGGTAAGCGTGCCCAAGATATTTTTGATCTTATTTCAAAGGTCTTCCAGTCTCGCTTTACCCAACTTTCAGACTCTGAAGCAAAGCAGTTCATGAGCAAGGCCATCGTGCGTCACCGTCCAATGCGCGGTAAGGGAGTGAAGAGCCCAAAGATCATGTCGTTCAAGCAAACGCATATCAATCCGCCAATTTTCACCTTAGCCGTCAACCTTTCCCGTACTGATTCGCTTGCCACCGCTTACGTCCGCTTCCTTGAAAACATCATGCGTGAACAATACGACTTCACGGGTACACCAATCCGGATTAAGATTGAGGTGGACCGTAAGTCACACACCACGTACTAACCTCTTTCGTTATGAGCCTGTTGATTGTTGGTTTGGGTAATCCCGGTAAAGAATACGTCAACACTCGTCATAACGCCGGCTTTCTCGCACTCGACGCTCTTGCCGGGGCGCTCCAAGAAACCTGGAAACTCAATAAGTCGGCCAAAGCCGAAGTTATTGAAACACGCTACTTCGACAAAAAAATCATCCTCGCCAAACCCCAGACATTCATGAACTTGTCTGGGCAGAGCGTGACAAGTCTGGCGAGTAAATTTGGAATCGACCCGCAAAATGTGTGGGTCGTTTCAGATGATGTCGCCCTCCCCCTTGGAACGCTACGTGTCCGCAAAGGCGGAAGTGCCGGTGGACACAACGGGCTAAAATCAATCATTGAGAAACTTGGCACTGACGAATTCGTTCGCTTCCGCATTGGCGTTAATGAACCACCAGCCAACATTCCGCTTGAAAATTACGTCCTACAAAAGTTCTCCAAGGAAGAGTCCGGGAGTCTGAAAGCTATTCTGGCAAAGACTCAGGAGACAGTTCTCCGTGCTCTTGCAAATGGAGTTGAGGACACCTCCATTCAGGCGTGAATATGTTTAAGCACTTAAGTTTTGATTTTGACGGAGTACTCGCACGTGGATCGAATGAGGCTTATGTCGACTGTTTCCTGCAGGCATTCAACGACGTTGGCGCTAAACTTTCAACTGACATTGCTCGCAAAAAGATCGTTGAATACTGGGGACTTCCCGTTCCAGAATTTACAGAGAAGATTTTAGGAGATGAGCCAGAAAAAATTCCTGAAGCCATTCGACTTTTCGATCTCGCGCGCCGGAGCCCAGCTTTTCTTGCCCAAGTTTCACTCTTTGAGGGTGCCGCCGAAACACTTCAGCACCTCAAATTAGACTATTCGCTCAGCATTGTAAGCGGCGCAGATAAAACCCTCATCTTGTCCGTACTTGGCCCCGAGCTCACGAGTCTTTTTACAAGCATTCACGCCGCCCCTGAATATCCAATTAACCAACAAAAGCCAGCTCCTTACATGCTTGAAGAGGCCCTACGACTAGCCGCCGTACGACCAAACGAAGCCGTCTACATTGGCGACGCCCCAAACGATCTCCGCATGGCACTTGCCGCCCAGGTGACGCCCGTCGCTATCCTGACCGGACACCTCACCCGTGAAAGCGCCACCACCCTGGGAGCTACCTACATTATTGACGACATCCGAGATTTTCCTAACGTCCTCCTGAGCCGCCAGAAATGACCTCGCCTTACGCCATTGCCTTAAGCCACTTTGCACCCTTTGGACCACGCACCTATGTGCGACTCTTTGAATTCTACGGGGATTATGCCGGCATCTGGAACGCAACTGCGTCCGAACTCAAGGCTCTAGAAATAAGTGACGCCGTCATAGAAAAATTCATGAGCTGGAGACAAGCAACAGACGTCGAGAAGCTCGTAGACGACATCGCCCAACTCGGTATCGACACAATCGATCTGAACGACCTACGCTATCCAGCTGCCCTCAAAACCATTTTCGATCCACCCATCATTCTCTACGTTCGCGGACAATTTCCCCAAACACAGCAAATGGTCGGCGTTGTGGGCTCTCGTGACGCCACTCCTTACGGACTAAAAAATGCCAAACAATTTTCACATGAGCTCGCGCAAGCGGGGTTGGTTGTTGTGAGTGGTCTCGCGCGTGGTGTTGATGTCGCAGCACATGCAGGTGCCATGACCGCCAAAGGAACAACCATCGCTGTCCTTGCGCATGGCCTGGAGGAATTGAAAGGTTCAAAACGTGATTTTGGTGAAAAAATCATTGCTCGGGGTGGAGCAATTATTACTGAACAACCACCACACATGGTGGCACTTAATTATCATTTCCCCATTCGGAATCGCATCATCGCCGGACTCTGCCGCGGGGTTCTCATTATTGAGGCTGAACTTCCATCCGGAACACTTCACACCGCCCAAGCAGCCATCAATGCCCACCGCGAAGTCTTTGTGATTCCAGGCCCGATTGACTCCCCCACCTCCACCGGCACAAACAAACTTATCCAGGATGGCGCCCAGTTGGTCACAAACTCCAACGATATCTTGATTGGACTCAACCTCCCTGCTGCAAAGCCCGCAACCGAGCCTGTCCTCGCCCCCGCCCCCGTACCAAACCCCGAAGCCGTAACCACATCACCCGAACACGAGCAAATCCTGGCTCAGTTAAGTAGCAAAGCTCTGCATGTGGACACCATCGCACGCCAAACCGGTCTCTCAACCCCTATCGTCCTTGGCTCATTGACGATCCTTGAAATTCATGGAAAAGTGCGTCACTTAGGCAATATGTACTACTGTCTTACATATGTTTGACCGATATTTTGCAGCCTATTCTAAACTGCTCTCGTTCAACAATCTTGAAAAGGCCTGGGCCCACTCCAGTCCGCAAGCACTTGAAGCCTCGCTTTTGCGTACTCGCCAACTCTTAAAGCGACTCGGCAATCCTGAGTTAGCCATGAAATTTGTTCACGTGACCGGCACAAGTGGCAAAGGCAGCGTCACGCAGCTCATGCATGAAATTCTTCGTCGTGGCGGAGAAAAAGTAGCCAGTTATAGCTCGCCCCACACGACAACGTATTTAGAGCGCTTCCGAATTGATGACGAACTCGCACACCCAGACGCACTCGCGCACGTCCTTGAAGATATCTGTAGCGCACATGAGACCCACATCCTTTCCGGTCACGAACCGCTGACCTTTTTCGAGCTGAACACGTGCGCTGCTTTTCTCCTTTTTCAGCGCGCTGGCGTTGACTGGTGTGTACTTGAGGTAGGCATGGGCGGTAAATATGACGCCACCAATGTCATTCCGGCGCCTGCGGTTGCCATCATTACTAACATTGATCTTGATCACACCGAACTCCTTGGACCCACAAAGGTACACATCGCAACAGAAAAAGCCGGGATCATAAAACCAGGCTGCCTGGTGGTAACTGGAGAAACCGATCCAAAGCCGCTTCAGGTCATTAGCAAGGCCGCGAAACAAGCTGGTACTCCGATGCTCATCATCCCAAAAGACACGCAGGATCATCGCCAACGCAAAGCTAACATTTGCCGTTCCACCGTGCTCC
>DAORIP010000076.1:0-3607 GCA_035438565.1 bacterium
CTTTTACAGGCTCTTAGCATGCGTGTTGGTGGTGCTATTGTCATTTTCAGTAGTCAGTGTCACTAGATTTCAATAGTCGATGTCACTGGCGTCCTTTGCTATGGTTGCCTGCTTTCAGAAGTTTCTTTCCGCTTTCACGGAGCTTGCCGGTAGGACTTACGTACCGATAGAGGGTTTGGCGGGTAATTCCAAGCTCAAGGCAAAGATCGCTGACCACAGTGCCTTTGCTACTCATGGCTGCCATAGCCAGATTTACCTTAGCCGGTGTCATTGAGGAACGTCGCCCACCACGGCGGCCACGCGATCTAGCAGCAGCCAAGCCAGCCCGTGTTCTTTCCGAAATAAGAGCGCGTTCGTATTCAGACAGTGCCGCAAAGATACCGAACACCAGCTTTCCTTCGGGAGTTGTTGTGTCAATGCTGGCTCCCTGCCCTTTCAGCACTTTAAGGGACACTTCTCGTCTGTGGAGTTCATCGACCAGATCTACCAGATGGCCAAGATTTCTACCGAGGCGATCAAGTTTCCAGACAAGAAGTGTATCGCCCTTTCTGAGAGCCTTCATGCAGGATTCCAGTCCCGGCCGATCATCTTTTTTGCCGGATGCATGATCGACATAAATCTGCTTTCTGCCAACACCGGCGGCAACCAACTCATCGAGCTGGAGGTCTACACTCTGCGAACCATCAGCCTTTGAGACGCGTGCATATCCAATCAGCATTGCTCTGGAACCTGTAACTTAAACGACCGTTTGCGTGACACTCTATTTTTGTTCCCATTTGCCAAATTTTCTGTCACTTAACTGGTCACTAAATCTATGTCACACAAACGATATGAAAAAAGCAAATGTGACACCCACTCAGCCAACCTGCAACTGTCGTTCAAAAGCGCGTGTTCTCTCAGTTGGTGACTGATACTGTGCGTTTTTGAGCACTTTTGAACTCATGCGTTCTTCACCAGTCCGAATGGCCTCTGTTGCCGCCATGGCCAGGAACATAGCAATCTCGCCAATGGTCCCTTCTGTGCGCGAAAGAATGTATCTGGCCATTTCTGGAGTGGCAAGTTCAGACCGTTTGTGAAGCGGCAAAACGGCTTCAAAACTTGCAAGTAGTGAAAGGAGATCGTCTCCTTCTTTCCATCGCGGTATCGGAATCGGCTCAAACCTATTTTCCAATTGGTCATCAGATCTTATCGCCAAATAGGCATCCCGTGTGCCAACGCCGACTATTGGGATGCGGAGTTCATTACCCAGAAAGCGAAGCGTATTGAGAAATTCACGCCGAACGTCCGACTGGCCAGACAGTACGTTGTGAAGCTCGTCGATAACAAGTATCCGCGCTTTTACTGAGCGCAGCCTGTTTAAGGCGGCCTGCTCCAGCTCCGCTGTCCGGCTCTGTCTTACAACGGCTCCTGTGCTCTTAATCAGCATAGAGTAGAATCTGGTACCAGAAGGATCTGGTGGCATCTGAAATGCGACCACCGGCATGCGCATATCATCAAAATTCTTGCGCGTCTCAACTGCTGGATACTTTCGCCTAAACTTCTCAATAATGGTCGACTTGCCGTTATTTGTTGGTCCTATAATCAGGAGGTTGGGCATGCGTTGCTTGCCTGGCCAGTTGGCAAGATCTTCAAGACGAGTCAGCACTTTCTTGGCAATGGGGTAGCCAATCCACCTATCTGCCTGGATTCGCAAGATTCTGTCGTAATCAGAAAGCTCCAAGATCGCTCTTGATTCCTTCGTCAGATGTGACAGGTCTGTCTTTTTCTTGCCCACTTCACCACTCCTCAATTTCGTCAAATCGTTTGGCTCGTGCTTTTTTCTGCCGATTTTTTGGTGGCACCAGTGTGCATTGTTCATTCTCAGAAAGATGGTTCCGGCGAGCAATTTCTCTTCTGGTGCGTTTGCTTTCTTTTTCCGCCGTGCTCACAATCAGGCGCATTTTTTCTATCATCCGAAATATTGCTGGCTCATCTACCTCAGCTCTGCCAAGTTCTCGAAGCCTTGCCACAGCCTTCTTGTGCTCCCAGAGGGTCACGGACGGATTTGAAATTGAGCGATATGGCAATTCGATATACTGATTACTTGGCGGATCTAAAACCCATACGCGGCTCAAATCACGTGGGTCTCGACGAATGGTGAACTTGTCAAGTCTGTCGCGGCTGGCAATCCAGGGCTTGAGCGAATCGGCGTAATATGTGATGTGGTCAATAACAAAGCCCGCTCTTCCTACGTTTCTGTGGACAACAGGCAGAAAATCTATCAAGAAAGCCTTTGGATCACGAACAGAGGCGATGGTTTCTGGATTTGCATGCTTGGCCCAAGAAGATGCCGGCGGCATTTGCAAGCCTGCATGGTTACTCTTGTGATAACTCGCCACAGCTAGAACAAGCCACTTCTCAAGCTCATGTAATGTCAAGACGGCTTTCGCTTCTGAATTGTAGGTACCGCGCTCCTGGACGTTAGAGAATGTCGTGCCCGGCAACTCATGCGACATCTTCATTGCCGTCCCAATTACTCGTTCGATGATCCCACCAAAATGAGCTTCATTTATCGGACGAAATTCTTGTTTAATGCCGTGTTGCTCACACCCTCGCTGAAGGGCGTCACTGTGGAACTCTGCGGCATTGTCAACATGGATTATTTCAGGCTTGCCGTACATCGGCCATTCTATGTCTTCAAGTTCCAGTCGACGCAAATAGGCATCCTTGCTGCAGGCTGTGTGAGCAAGGCACAAACCAACAGATGTCGCTGAAGGCGCTTCTAAAGACAAAAGCATACCGACGATGCACCGAGTAAAAACATCAATGGCCAAGGTCAGAGACGGGCGTCCTATTGGCTCTCTGGAAACCTCGTCTACTACGATGACATCAACCGGTGAGTGATCCATCTGCACTCGCTCTAAAGGCGCGCTGGTCGGCGGTGTCTCACCAATAATCGGGTTCAGTCTCTTTGTAGCGCGATATCCCTCTCTGCTGCCTGTGACTTTCTTTGGGTCAAGCTTCCTGATACGAGTTTCGATGGTGTTTCTGGCTGGTGTCTGATAACCAAGCTTGACGCACTGCATCTTAACTTCACGAGCTATTGCCGCTATTGAACGCTTCTGGCGAGACAAGTAAGAGGATTGAATGACATCAGCGACTATAGCCTCAACTTCCGATGGTATTCGGGTTTTCCCTCTGCCACCGGATGAACCACCAGGGGCAAGATCAGTCACAAGACCATCACCGTTCCTGCACCTTGCAATGAGTCTATATACCTGCCTATGTGAAATGCCGAGCGTCTTTGCTGCTGCACGCGCTTCAAGCTGAGTAACAGCCGCTTGCGCTGCTAAGGGAATTATTATTGCTGCTCTACGTTTTGCCTGTGCCCATGCTTGATCTGAGAGTGTCAGTAATCCGTTTTCATGCAACAGGTGCCAGTCTTTCTAGGCGATACCATGTCACTCCAGTGAACACGACTATTGAAAAAGTGTCAAGCAAAAACTTTAGTAAAACCCTGTTGGGCACAAGCTTCTGATAATCAGTGACATCGACTATTGAAATCTAGTGACAGCGACTACTGAAAATGACAGTCAGTAATCCGTTTTCATGCAACAGGTGCCAGTCT
>DAORIP010000077.1:0-3607 GCA_035438565.1 bacterium
AGACAGTACCAATTGATAGCGAGGGTCAATCCGCGGACGACCACGAAGAACATATACAAGCAGTAGTCCCAAAATCAACAGCGCTTGCGTCGCGTAAAGGCTCAAAATTCCAAACTGGGTCGAAGCTCCGGACAAATATGACCAACCAAAGATGTAGCGTGTTTGCCACGGAAGCAAAAAGAAAATAGCTACCAGTAATCCAGTAGGAGAAATCAATTTTTCAAACAGCACCTTCATAAGCCTGCAAGCTTCTCTTCAAGTGAAGCTTGAATCTGCGCCCTAGTATCTTGATCATGAAATTTAAGCATGGCATCGTTAACAACTACCCGAGTATCGACATTCATGAGTCGCTGAATCTCAGCGGGAAAACGCTCCAACTGCACCTGCTTAGGGAGCTGTTCTGACAACCGTAACCACGGCCAGCGCCACAGTGTACGAAGCGAAAAACGCCAGGCCCGACGCACGGTCCAAGCATTCGGTAATTCAGCACTTAGCCAAGAATTCATCTGATCGAATGTCGCACTCCAGTGTGTACGATCTAAAATCGGTACTAATGTCTTTGACCAGTACGCCAGATACGGATCGTGCTGGGCAATTTTAAGCCGAGCAAAATCAAAGGCTGATTCAGTACTAAAAAAACTTAAACATAATGGATCACGCTCACATTCTCCTGGTCGTTGTCGCAAAAGCAAAAGTGGTAGCGTCGTCAATAACCGTGTTGACCACACCCTCCGTGGAGCCGCAATGATAAACAGATCAATATCGCTCTGTATCGTTGTAGCATACCAAGCTAAGCTATTACATACTGCAACCCCCTCAATCCACGGTAAGCGTCCAAGAATCTGCATGGCACGTTCGACTTTTCGATATTTGCGCATGGCATCAAGAAAGCGTAAATGCCGATCTGAAACCTGATTCTGCGTCCCGTGCAATGCGTAAAAGCCCTGCCAAGCCTCACAATGAGCATGTAGCCAAAGAGAATGATCAAGCGCGGACGCAACTTCAAACAGTGAGTATTTTCCGCCTGGCATCAATAACCATTTCCAAATCTCAAAACTTGTCAGCGGATATTTGAAATACGCAAAATATGCCAAGGTGCGAAAAATACTCAGTTCAAGATCGTTTGGCATAGACTATCTTCTCCCCCCGTAATACCGCATGCAACACTCCAATGGCAATAAACAACAAATCTCTGGCCCTTACAATCATGGTGAAGGCTACTGGGTTGATCTCAATACCTAGCAAAGCAAACATTGCCGCGTTACTTCCCTCAAAGACCCCCAAACCTCCTGGAATTGGCAAAAGCAAAGCTACGCCCGGCAATGTACTCATGAGAAACGCGTCCTGAAGCGATATCGATACGCCAAAGAAATACGTAATAAAAAATACCTCCACCGCCCTAAAGGCTGTCATGACAAACGATAACCCAACAATGATAAGGATCTTTAGCTTCTTTCCAACAAAGAACTTCGTCATCAGCGCCTCGGTCTGCTCAAGCCAAACGGAAAACTTTCTCATAGCTCTCAGCCTGTTCAAAGGCGGCACATTTGCAAGGCGATGAAAAAATCCAGCTCCAGAAACTGTAAATACAAAAAAACTTCCCATGATTGCTAGTAGGACAAGCACAAACACGAGCGGCCAAAACAATGCCCCTCCCGCACCCAGACCATCAGCGAATGCCAGCGCGAGGCCCGCAATCACATACACAACAAATGACGTCACCTCAAAAGCAAGATCAAGCACGACCGAACTTGTTGCCGGTTGAAGCGGGACACCGTCACCTTTCACAAGAGCTACTCGAACCGGCTCCCCTGCCACCTGAGCGGCCGGAGTCAAGTATCCCACCGCAAACCCGCTCATCCTATGCATGAACAGTCGTGCAAATGATAAGCGCTGTTTACGCTCTACCATGCCATCTAAAATCAATTTCCAACGCCATGTATACAAACAAAAGTTCAGTAACGATAAGCCAATAAATCCGCACAACGGCAAAACTCCAAATAACAACAAGTGATCGATGAGATCTCGCGGTCCGGTTTGTTGAATGAGAATCGCGATCAGGCTTCCGCCTATCAATAACCCGACACCCAAAAAAACGCGTCGAAAAATTTGTCGGGACATAGTTATCTACAGTATACAAAATACCCCGCACCATTTTAAGGATGCGGGGTATTTATTAGTTCAACTGCTTAGGAACCTCAGTCACTGATGCACTTTTACGCTTCAGCATGTGTGGCGGACTGATGAAAATCGCGTACAGGATATACGTCAACAGAGTGCTCACAAAAATATACAGAGTTGTACCTCCTGGCAACTTCGTAACGCCAAGCACCAACATCATTATTGGAAGCACGGTAAGCATCATGCGGTTCATATTGGCCGTAACATCTTCATCAAGCGTTGCGGCATTTTCACGCACCTCTTTTGGTGGACGACTTGAGATCATCTGCTTTGCCTGAATGAACTGCATAGCGGCAGATAAGATAGCTAACGGGATAGAGATAGCAGTCAGATCCATACCCAGGAACATGTGCTGCATGACCCCAGGATTGTGTACAAAAGGATAGAGCACGTCAGCATCGATCGTACCAATTCCTGCTGACAAAACTCGGTAAAGGGTGATGAAAATGACCAACTGGAGAATGGTTGGCAGGCAGGATGCAAAAGGATTCACCTTATGCTCCTTATACACCGCCATGAGCTGTTTCGCCATCTCCTCTTGGTTGTCCTTGTACTTCACCTTAATGCCATTGATCTTGGGCTGAATTTCCTGCATCTCCTTCTGCACCTTCATGGATTTAAAGGTGAGTGGAAAAACTGCGGACTTGATCAGGATGGTGACTAAAATAATCGCCAAACCAACACCACCCCAAGGCAAAAAGTTGTAAAGAATAACCAGCAAGTTGTAGAGCGGTTGATACAGGGCGACGAAGAAAATATTACCCATACAAACTATTCAGTCTGAACATCTGCAGGCGCTTCTTCTGGAGTAGCCTCAGCTGCCGGAGCCGCCTCGGTTCGATCCTCTTGAATATTAATTTTCCATCCACTGAGACGTGAGGCCAAGCGCACATTTTGACCACCACGACCAATAGCTAAAGACAACTGGTCTGGTGAGACGAGCACATTCGCTACACGCTCCTCTTCATTGAGATCAACGTTCAATACCTTCGCTGGAGCCAATGTATTGCGCAAAAATTCTGCTGGATTCTCATTCCATTCAATAACATCGATCTTTTCTCCAGCCAACTCAGCAATGATGGTTTGAATACGCGTTCCGCGCTGACCAATACAGGCACCAATAGGATCAATTTGCGCATCACGAGATGCGACCGCGATCTTGGTTCGGGCACCTGCCTCACGAGCCAAAGCCTTAATCTCTACAATCCCCTCTCCAATCTCGGGAATTTCAACTTCAAAGAGACTTCGCAGCAAAGCTTCATGCGTGCGTGACAGCAAAATCTGTGGCCCACGAGGTCCAAGTGACACCTCACGAACGTACACCTTAATTCGCTCTCCAGAACGGTAGCGATCCCCTTGCATTTGATCTTCCGGCTTCAGAATACCAGCGGTGCGACCAATATCAACCAAGATAATCCGTCCTTCA
>DAORIP010000078.1:0-3580 GCA_035438565.1 bacterium
CCGCGCCCCACTCATTCTGTACTTCGATGGTCTTTCAACTGAGGCCTGGTACGGGATTGGTGTGTCCACCTTGCTGTTTGCGGTTACTCACGCTTTCGGTGAGGGCCGTTCTAACCAGAGTGTGGGGAGGAGAATCCTGCACGTGGTTACTAGACTGCCGATGGGTGTGATGTACGGGTACTTTGGTGTTCGGTCCCAAACTTTGTGGGCGCCGCTTGCTCTGCACATTGCGTGGAATGCAGCGGTGATTGTGATCGTACCCATCGTAACTGTGCTGATTACGATCGTGATCGGACTTATCCGTTACATGATCGAAGAAGTGAAGTATCAATTTTGGAAACGCCGCTACTTGAACGGCGGTAAGCGATAGCGTCGTGACCTAGCGTATTATCACCCGACTCGATGAGTCGGGTCTTGTTTTTAGACTTCACGAAAGGGCTCTTTTTGGTTAGGATGAGTGTCTATGGCGATTGCCCGGGCGGTTTACGAAAAGGCGGGAGCTCATGAGCCGAAATTTACGGCCCCGCTTGGGTTACATCGAGAAACGGTCATTGATATCTCCACCCAGAAAGGTGAGCCTGGCTGGATGCTTGAGAAGCGGTTAAAGGCTTTTGATTTCTTTGAGAAGACGCCTTTTCCGGCCTGGGGTCCTTCACTTGCAGGCCTAGACATTGGCTCGATAACTTATTTTGTGCGACCTGATACGGTCGAGGCCAAGACCTGGGCTGATGTTCCCGTTGAAATTCGGGATACCTTTGAGAAGCTTGGGATTCCGCAGGCTGAGCGTGAGGCCTTGGGAGGGGTGGGCGCACAGTATGACTCCGACATGGTGTATCACAATTTGAAGGCTGAGCTTTCGGCGAAGGGTGTGATTTTTGAAAACATGGATGTCGCCTTGCGTGAGCACACTGATCTCGTTAAGGAATATTTCATGACTCAGTGCGTGCCAGTGCATGATCATAAGTTTGCTATGTTGCACGCGGCGGTGTGGAGTGGCGGAACGTTTATTTATGTGCCACCTGGCGTTCAGGTCGATATTCCGTTGCAGGCATATTTCCGGATGAACACCGAGCGTGGGGGGCAGTTTGAGCACACGCTGATCATTGCGGACGAGGGGAGTGACGTGCACTACATTGAGGGTTGTTCAGCGCCAAAATTTGAGGCATCAGCTTTACATGCAGGCTGTGTTGAGATTTTTGTGAAAAAGGGGGCGAGGGTTCGGTATTCAAGTATCGAAAATTGGAGTAAGAACAGGTATAACCTGAATACTAAGCGAGCAATTGTTGAGGATGGGGGAGTGATTGAGTGGTTGAATGGGAATATGGGGAGCGGGACAACGATGTTGTATCCCATGAGTATTTTGCGAGGAAAAGGTGCGAAAAGTAATTATCTTGGGATTGCTTTTGCAGGTCCTGGACAACATCAGGACACCGGGCATAAGGTAGCCATAGTCGCGCCAGATTGTAGCGCACAGGTTGTTTCAAAAAGCTTGTCTGGTGGAGGCGGAAAGTCGACGTATCGAGGCTTGGTACGGATCGCAGCTGGAGCCGAACGAGCTGTAGTGAGTGTGCGTTGTGACGCTCTCCTACTTGATGGCAATTCAACCACAGCTACCACTCCGGTCATGCGTGTGTTTCGAGATGATGCAGTCTTGGCTCATGAGGCGACGGTGGGCAGATTAGGGGAACGGGAGATTTTTTACCTCCAGAGCAGGGGTCTGACCGAGCAAGAGGCTACGCGGACGTTGGTGTCCGGGTTTCTTGAGCCTGTTGTACGTGAATTGCCGCTTGAGTATGCAGTTGAGCTTGCAAAGCTAATCGAATTAGAAATGGAAAGCGTAGCATGACACAAGATTTTCGCTCACAGTCTGAACAGTTTATTCCGTTATCAGAGGATACTCGGTTGGTTTTGGATGCGCCACGCCGGTTACAGCTTGAAGTTGGAGAATCAAAGAATTGGGATGAGGTCAGCGTTCTGTCTTCTGGAGAGCGTCGGGTGATTAGCGTTGATATTCACGTGGCTGCGCGTGCCAAGGGAAGAATGGTGCGGACTTTTTTTGTTCCTAGGGGAGCGCGTCTGACCATCTTGCACAAAGTGACGGTTGAGGCCGGAGGTGAGTGGGAAGCGGCAGTGTGCGTGAAGGGAGAGGGGGAAGTAGTGATTCGTCGAGCAATAGATTTATCCGGGCCAGGTGCCAAGTTGGCGTTGTACTGTATTGCTCGAATGTCCCACTTAGGCCGAATTACGGTGTCGGATGAGGCCTTTCATCTGGCAAAAGATACTGAGTCAAAGATCTGCACAAAGATTGTGCTCGATCACGAGGCAAAATCTTTTATTCGTGCACGCGTGTGCGTAGAGTCACAAGCAGTCGGGTCATTCATTGATGAGCGGATCAATCAGATGATCTTTGGAGATTCGGCTGCTGCCGCAATTCCTGAGCTCGAGGTAAAAACCGATCAGGTGAAGAGTGGCCATGCGGCTACCGTGAGTAAGCCGACTGAAGAAGAAATTTTTTACTTCGTGAGCAAGGGGCTCACACGTGATGAAGCGGTGAATTCATTGGCACAAGGTTTCTTGTCCTCTGGTCTTCGGGGGTTGCCACCTGAGCGGGGTGCGGAAGCGCTCCGTGTGTTGTTTGGGTAATATGGATGTTCAACAACTTTTTCCTGCTTTGGCGGCCTCCTCTTTAGTGTATTTGGATAGCGCCGCAACAACGCAATTGCCCCTTGCAGTTCTTGAGGCAGCGTCCACGTATGTGCGGTCAGGTCGTGGCAATCCGTATCGTGGTTTGCATGCCTTTGCAGAAGGCGCTACGCAGGCACTCACTTCTGCAAGAAGCGTGGTCGCTCAGTTCATTGGAGCTTCGCCTGACGATTTGATATTCACAAAAAGTACTACCGAAGGGCTCAATCTTCTGGCGCAATCTTTGGGGTCAAAACTTGGCCCTGGAGATGAGGTCGTATTAAGTATTTTTGAGCATCATGCGAATCTTTTGCCGTGGCGGGAGTTAGCGCGTGAACGTGGCTTTCTGATTCGCTATCTTCCCATGTCAGCGGGTGGGAGTATTGATCTTGAGGTTGCGCAAGCGATGATCGGCACACATACGAAAGCGGTGGTAGTGGCCCATGTTTCCAACGTGCTTGGGACGATTTTCCCGGTCAAAGCATTGGGCGAATTGGCACACGCAGTTGGAGCGGTGTTATTGCTTGATGGAGCACAGTCTGTGGCCCACATGCCAGTGAACGTAAAGGAGATTGGTTGTGACGCATTCGCTTTTGGGGCGCATAAAATGTACGGACCAGAAGGAATTGGAGCACTGTACATTGCAAAGCATTTGCGACCTTTGCTTCAGCCGCTCCTTTTTGGTGGCGGCATGGTTGATGAGGTGCTTGATGATGGAGTTACGTACGCAGAAGATGTGCGGTTTTTTGAGGCTGGCAGCCCGAACGTGAGTGGGGCAGTAGGTTTTGCGGCTGCGTGTACCTTTTTGCAGTCACAAGGGTTTGAAAATGTTCAGCGCCATGAAGGCGAGCTCGTGCGGATGCTTATTTGTGAGCTTGAAAAATTATCGCGCGTCACC
>DAORIP010000079.1:0-3549 GCA_035438565.1 bacterium
CACTTGGCGCACTTGGTGACCGCAATCTGCTTCAAAGCATGATGGGAGCGGCGGCGGCGAACCTTAGAGCGGGAGCTACGAAATGATGGCAATGGCATAAGAAAGCTACTTTATTTGGGGTATTTATCGGTCCGGAGTCCAAAAACAAGGCTCAAACAAATAAAACCAATTCGCGAGTAGTCTAGCCAAATTGACCAAATCCGTCAAGTTCGTTAGCATGTTTCCCTGGCATTTAGCCAGAAGGAGGCTCCCATCGACACTTTGCCGGGGTCAATTCAACCCCCTACCCCCATCAGCGTCCACCTCACGGTGGATGGGCGCACCCCGCGAGTCGGCCTGGACGTGACCTGGATCGTTCCCGGCGAACTCTACGCCGTATACCGCGACAACACGGAATACAGGATCGCAGCCGGCGAGATTCACGCCACCACCCTCGATGGTGACGAGATTCCCGTAGCTACGAACGTCGACGGCTTGTATTTCCCCTCCCGTTACCGGAAAGGGCTCTACTCGGCGCAACGAGCCTGGGGTCACAAGCTCGTCGATCTGGATCACTTCGATCCTGAAAAACCTGGCCAGTTCGAACGTCGTACGGAAGTGCTCGAAGCACGTCGTGCGAAACTCGCGCGCTGGCAGATGGCTACGCAAGAGCTCATCAACCTGCACCTCGAGCTCATCCGTGAGTCACGGGAGTGGGCTGAGCGAGCCCTCAACAGCCAGACGCAGTCTGGTGCGTACGCGCTCGTGACCAAACTCGAACAGGTGCGGTGCCGGCCGTTCAACTCCGTCTTCAAGCGGATCGTGAACAGTCTGCATACCGGCCATCCGGACAACGTCCTGGCATACTGCGACATCACGGCGGCTCGCCACCGACTGGAAAGCCTCATGAGCCTCGTGAGTGAAGCCGTGGAACGCGTCGGGCGTCACAAGGAAGACCCGAGCGTCACGATCGGACGGATTCTGCCTCAGCCTACCCGGCAAACACACGCCCAAACGCTGAGGACTGCTATCACGACGCTCGGAACAGCTGGGACGCAGATCGAGACCGATCTGGCTCGACCGATTCGAACTCTCGAAGCGGCCTGTGACGAGCTCGAGACCGGCACCCTCCGCAACACGAAGACCATCCTGAGCGACGCACTGATCGGGCTCGATCACGCGCTCCGGATCTAGTCGCAACACAAAACCCCGTCCATGCTCCTGGCTGACTGCCAGAAGTGGACGGGGTCTTCTTATTTATGTGCTGTAACTATTTAGCCTCAGATTCAACCTCTGGATCATTGCTTACAAGTGTTGCGGTCGCCACTTTGTCATCCGCAGTCTTGAAGCGCATCACCTTCACGCCTTGCGTAGCACGTCCAAGCTCGGAGACAGTGGTGACCGGCGTACGGATAACCTGTCCAGCCACGGACACCACCAACAAATCCCGCGTATCTTTCTTAGCAACCACACGACCAGACACCAACTTGCCCGTCTTTGCAGTAATTTGCGCGGTCTTGATGCCGCTACCACCTCTCCCCTGGAGACCGTATTCATTTACGTCTGTGCGCTTACCGTAACCATTCTCCATGATAATGAGCAGCTGGTTGCCGGCCTTGACCTCATCTTGGGTTACCACCTCCATGCCCACAATATAATCCTCACCCTTGAGCTTCATGCCGCGCACACCAGCGGCTACACGACCCATAGCGCGAACGTCGTCCTCAGTAAAGCGAATCGACTGACCATTGGCAGACACCAACAAGACATCGTCCTTGCCGGTAGTGGTCTTCACCCACTCAAGGCTATCGCCGTCGTTCAACTTAATCGCAATCAAACCAGAGCGACGAACGTTCTCAAAGTCGTCGATTGAAGTCTTCTTGATGGTACCGCGGGCCGTCACCATCATGATGTACTTAGCCTTATCTTTCTTAGGATCTCCACAAAGTACGGTAGTCACCTTCTCCCCTGGACCAAGTTCCAAGAAGTTTACAATTGCCTGGCCTTTGGCGGTACGAGAAGCCTCCGGAATTTCGTAAGCCTTCAAACGGAACACGCGACCACGAGAAGTGAAGAACATCATGTCTTGGTGCGTGGTTGTAGAGAACACCGCCTCAACAGAATCCTCTTCTTTGGTCGTAAGACCCATAACTCCCTTACCACCACGGTGCTGAGCGGCAAAGGCATCAGATGCAAGACGCTTAATGTAACCGTCCTTGGTCATCATGACCACGGCTTGAGCGTCAGGAATCAAGTCCTCCATGGAGAATTCCTTAACACCCGACTTCACAATCTTCGTGCGGCGCTCATCGCCGTACTTTTCCATGAGCTCTTTGATCTCCCCACGAATGACCGCTAACATTTTCTTCTCTGACTTCAAGATAGCTTCCAATTCTTCCTTAATAGCCATCTTTTCTTTGTACTCCTGCTCAATGCGCATGACCTCAAGGTTGGCGAGCGCCTGCAAACGCATTTCCAAAATCGCCACGGCCTGACGCTCGGTCATCTTGAACTTCTTAATCAAGTTACCGCGAGCCTCATCTTTGTCTGCCGACTTTTTAATGACGGCGATAATTTCGTCGATATTTTTCAGCGCGATCCGCAACCCTTCCAAAATATGCAGGCGGTCCAAAATCCGATCGAGCTCAAATTGTGTTCGGCGTCGAACCACAACCTGACGGTGTTTGATGTGCTCCTCTAAGAGCTGCTTCAAATTCAAGATTCTTGGCTGAATACCATCAACAAGCGCCAAAACGTTATAGTGGAATGACGTCTGGAGTGGCGTCATCTGATACAACATGTTGAGCACCTTTCTCGGGTATGAATCCTTTTTGAGTTCAATCACAATCCGGACGCCCTCCTTGTTGGACTCATCACGCAAGTCACGAATGCCGTCGATCTTTTTCTCTCGCACCAAATCAGCAATCTTCTCCAGGAGCGATGACTTGTTCACCATGTACGGAATCTCTGTAACGATAATCTGGTGGTTGTCTTTTTTACCCTCCATGATATCTGCTTTGGCCCGACAAACCACTCCCCCGCGACCAGTGCTATACGCAACCTTTAAATCTGAGGCACCGTACACAATTCCACCGGTTGGGAAATCTGGGCCCGGAACAAATTCCATGAGCTCATCAATGCTGATCTCAGGATTATCAATCAAAGCTAGGGTGGCGGTACACACCTCCTTCACGTTGTGTGGAGGAATGTTCGTAGCCATACCCACCGCAATTCCAAGCATGCCGTTGACAAGCAAGTTTGGAAGTTTGGCCGGCAGAACGAGAGGCTCGTCATGCTGACCGTCGTAGTTTTTCCCAAAATTAACCGTGTCCTTTTCAATATCAACCAACAGCTCTTCAGCAATACTTGAAAGTTTTGCCTCAGTGTAACGCATGGCAGCCGCGGCATCGCCATCCATGGAACCAAAGTTACCTTGGCCGTTAACAAGCGGATAGCGGTAAGAAAAATCCTGGGCCATGCGCACCATGGATTCGTAAATTGCAAAATCTCCGTGTGGGTGATACTTGGCCATCACCTCACCAACCACGTTAGCCGACTTTCGGAAGCGAG
>DAORIP010000080.1:0-3471 GCA_035438565.1 bacterium
CCTCGCGAATTCGAGCAAAAAATTCTTGAGCTCGCTCGCGTTACTCGTGTGACAAAAGGTGGTAAGCGCATGCGTTTCCGCGCTAGCCTTGTGATTGGTGACCGCCGTGGCCGTGTTGGCTTTGGTGTCGCTAAGGGTGGTGACGTATCAATGGCTATCGAAAAGGCCTTCCGTCAAGCCAAAAAGAACATGGTTAAAGTTCCTTTTGTGAATGAAACCATCCCACACGAAATTTTCCGTAAGTTTGCGGCAGCCTCCGTGCTTTTGAAGCCAGCCCCACAGGGTACTGGATTGAAGAGCGGTGGTCCAACGCGTGTCGTTCTTGAATTGGCCGGTGTTCCAAACGCCGTGTCAAAGATCATGGGTTCAAAAAACAAAATCAACAATGCTAAAGCTACCTTCTTGGCACTGCGCGCTTTGCGTATGCCAACCGAAGCTATGCTCGAAGCCAAGAAGAGTAAGAAGGCTTCCGCCTAATCTCTATATATGGCTATTACATTACACTCTATGCGCCCTGCGAAGGGTGCAACAAAAGATAAGAAGCGCGTTGGTCGTGGTCTTGGATCAAAGGGCACAACTGCCGGCCGTGGTCAGAAGGGTCAAACTTCTCGTTCCGGTGTTGGTGGTTTGAAGCGACTTGGTATGCGCCACACGCTTTTGGCTACGCCAAAGGTACGCGGTTTTAATTCGCTTGAAAAGAAGGTGCAAATCGTCAACGTTGGTGATTTGAGCAAGCGTTTTATCGCCAATGAGGTCGTCACTCCACGTACCCTTGCAAAGAAAGGTATGGTTAAGGATGGCGGTGCAAAGGTAAAGGTGTTGAGCGAGGGTGATTTGACGGTAGCGGTAACGGTCAAGAATTGTCTTGTATCTGCTGGCGCGGCTGAAAAGATCGCAAAGGCTGGAGGCAAGGTTGAGGCCTAACATTGGCGCGTCCTATGAATTTCTTCCTGCGTATCTTCCGAACCCCTGAGCTTCGGAATGGGCTCTTGTTTATCCTGGCTGTAGTGACGATCTTCCGTTTGACGGCCCATATTCCTGTTCCTGGTATTGATGCCTCAAGTTTATCTTCGTTGTTGGCGGGAAATCAGTTCTTGGGACTCTTGAACGTTTTTTCTGGAGGTACGTTGGAGAACTTCTCGGTAGTGGCTTTGGGTGTGGCTCCGTATATTACGGCTTCCATTATCTTTCAGTTGCTCGGCATGATTTTCCCTTCGATTGAAGAGATGCAGAAAGAGGAGCAGGGAAGACAGAGGATTAATCGCTTGACTCGTTTTGCTACGGTGCCGCTCTGTTTACTTCAGGGCTATGCCTTAGTTACATTGATTAATAAGTCCACAGGGCTTGTGATCAGTGGATTCGATCTCGTGATTGCTTTAGTCTCCATGACGGCGGGAACGATTTTCCTCATGTGGATGGCGGAGCTTATTTCTGAAAAGAAAATGGGCAACGGCATGAGTATCATGATTTTTGCTGGTATCATCGCTGCATTCCCGAGCTTTATCGCTCAGACATTGGCGACATATACCCGTGCACAGATGATGGATATTATCGTGTTCGTGGTGCTCATGGCGGTGACGGTGATTGCGGTTGTATTCGTGAGCGAGGGTCAGCGCAATTTGCCGGTCCAATATGCTCGTGGTGGTACGAACGGTGGAACGAAGGTGATTTCAAGCCTGCCGCTTCGCGTTAACATGGGTGGCATGATCCCGATTCTCTTCTCCTTGTCCTTGATCACTTTGCCACCGCTTATTGGTCAGTTCTTTGTAGATGCAAGAACACAGGTGGTTCGCGATGTGGCAACCTGGGTCGTGACTGCTTTTACCGCAAGCTGGTTTTACGCAATTGTGTATTTCTGTCTCGTGGTCATGTTCACGTTCTTCTACGCTTCAATTGTGTTCCAGCCTGAGAAGGTGGCAGAAAACTTGCAGAAGCAGGGAGGCTTTATTCCTGGGGTACGCCCAGGTACGCCAACAGCTAATTACCTACAGTGGGTAGTTAACCGTATTCTCTTGGCGGGTGCGGTATTCCTTGGTACGATTGCGGTGTTGCCGGTAGTGATGAAGGAGGTCACCGGTAACCCTAATCTTCTGGTGGGTGGTTCTTCCGTGATCATTGTGGTTTCAGTTATCATCGACATGGTGAAGCAAACTGAAGCACAGCTCACGATGCGCTCCTACGATGTCTAAAGCGGTTGTGATAGAAACTCTCAATAAACAAACAGATGAGCTAGACCCTAGGGTTTAGCTCATCTTCGTTTTTCTTATGCATAAGATTTTGATCTTGGGACCTCAAGGCTGCGGAAAGGGAACGCAGGCGGCGTTGTTGGCGAAAAAGCTTGGTATTCCTCAGCTGTCAATGGGCCAGCTGTTGCGCGAAACTGCAAAGGGAACGGGGGCGCTTGCTGATGAGATTAGGGCCATTCAGACGGCGGGTACCCTGGTCCCGGACAAGATTGCCATTAAGGTGCTTGATGCTCGTTTACAGCAGCCAGATACACAGCGTGGTTATATTTTGGATGGGTTCCCAAGAAATCAAGAACAGTTTGAGGCCTTTGAAACATACGCCACCCCAAGCATGGTGCTCGTTATCGATGTTCCACCAGAAGTCTCCTTTCCACGCCTCATGAAACGGGCTGAGCTTGAGCACCGTGTTGATGATACTCCAGAGATCATCCAAAAGCGTCTCAAGATTTACGCTGAAGATACACGGCCAATCATTCGCCAATATGCTGATCGTGGCTTAGTGAGAACTGTAGATGGTGTGGGGACTGTTGAGGAGGTAGCCGAACGGATTAACCAGGTGTTTGGGATTGAGAATGTGGTCTAGGTTGACTTTACTCTTTTCGCCTTTCTGTTTACTCTTGATGGCAATATGGCACTTATAAAGAATCAAGGGGAAATTCAGGCAATGCGTGAGGGCGGGGCGATTTTGTCCCGGGCGCTTCAGGCTGCGGTGGATGCAGTGAAACCAGGTGTCACCATGAAAGATCTCGATGATATTGTTACGAGAGTTATTGAGGATGCCGGCGGTCGGCCCTCGTTTAAGGGCTATACATCTGGGGGGAGCACGCCGTTTCCAACCACGACCTGTATTTCGCGGAATGAGGAAGTGGTCCATGGGCTAGGGAATCGCGCTGTTGTTCTTGAAGAGGGAGATATTGTTGGAATAGATATTGGTTGTTGGTACAAGGATTTGTGTACCGACATGGCGGTGACGGTACCGGTTGGGAAGATCAAAGACGAGTATAAAATGTTAATGCTTGCAACTCGGGACGCTATGATGGCGGGAGTGGAGCAGGCGATTGTTGGAAAGAGCGTTAAAGATATCAGCCGGGCTATTGAGGGCGCTGTTGATCAGCGTCGCTATGGTATTGTGAAGTCTTTGGTGGGGCATGGCGTGGGTCATGCGGTACATGAAGGTCCGAACGTACCGAACTATGTAAGTAAGCGCTTTCCAAGCGTTGAGCTG
>DAORIP010000081.1:0-3459 GCA_035438565.1 bacterium
CCGTGCACACGTCCTCGAAGCGCTTGCGCTCTGCGGGACTCATCTGATCCTGGGACGCCCAGGCGCGCAGATGTTCGTGGGCGGCCAGCCAGGACATGAGCTTGGTATGTTCGCTGGCCTCGAGGTCTGGGACGTTCGCCCCCTCCCAGTCCCTGCTGGAACGCAGTGCCCTGAGGAGAGAATGGAGATCATGGAATCGGGAGTAGGATGCGTGCCTGGCGTGCCAGGCGAGGAGCGGACGGCTGTAACAGCCACTCTTCACCATGAACGGTCGCGGACCATGCACTCGCACGATTGCTTGGCCCAGAATGGTTTCGCAGTGCGCATTTGGAATGCGCAGCTCCCCGTAGCGGGTGGGAAAGATCATCTCGTGCTTGTCGGCCATTAAACCTCCTATGGATCGACGGTGTAGATTAGCCAAATTTTTAAGAAAAGTCAACCATGTTATAATCCTTACGTGATTACTTTCAAAAACGTTTCTAAACTTTATAAGCCAGATACAAAAGCCTTGGACGGGATCAGTTTTCATGTTCGTCCAGGTGAGTTTGTATCGATCGTTGGAACAAGCGGCTCAGGGAAAACTACCTTAGCTAAGCTTTTATTTGCTGAAGAAAAGCCTACCGGCGGTAGTATTCATGTTGGCGATTGGGATATTTCAAGAATCCGTCGATCAGAAGTCCCGGCCTTGCGTCGACAGATCGGGGTAGTTTTTCAAGACTACAAGCTACTTCCAAAAAAGACCGCATATGAGAATGCGGCTTTTGCACTTGAAGTTGCGGGTGCGCCAGCCTCACGTATCAGAGAGGTCGTACCGCAAGTTTTGAAGATTGTTGGTCTCGCAGACAAGATGCATCGTTATCCACGTCAACTGTCCGGAGGGGAACAGCAACGCGTATCTATTGCGCGCGCCCTTGTGCACCGACCAAAAATTATCTTAGCCGATGAGCCGACAGGTAACTTGGATGCCATCACATCTCGAGAAATCGTTGAGTTGTTGAAGAGAATCAATGATGTTGGAACCACGGTTATTCTTGTCACGCATGATCGGGATATTGTAAACGCCATGCGCAAACGGGTGATTACTATTCAGAATGGCAAGATCGTATCCGACGCTGAGCACGGTAAATATCATTTAGGTTAATATGCGCTCTTTGCTTCGATTGGTTAAATTTGCAGTGCAAAGCGTATTTCGTAATTTTTGGCTGTCTTTTGTAACGACCTCTGTTCTTTTATTGACGCTACTTACCGTTAACATGCTGATTGTCTTGAACGTGTTGGCGGATTCCACGATTAAATCAATCCAAGACAAGGTTCAGGTTGAAGTATATTTTAACGCCGGTACCAGTGAAGAAATTGAAAAGTCCGTGCACGGTTATTTACAAGCTTTGCCGCAGGTGAAAGATGTAGCTGTTATTCCTGCTACCCAGTCACTTGAAACATTTAAATCGCTGCACGCTGATGATCCAGAGGTTTTGGCGGCGCTTGATGAGGTGGGTGGAAACCCAATCGGAGATTCACTTTTGATTTCCGCGAATAATCCCGATGACTTTGAGTTTATTTTGGCTGCCTTGGATAGTAGTCCAGAATACGCGCCGTACATTAAGGAGAAAAATTATGCTGATCATAAAGCGGTGATCGAACGGTTATCCGGATTTAGCGATAAGGTCCGACTTGGGGGGCTTGGTCTAGCGGGCTTCTTTGCTCTGATTTCCGTGCTCATCGTCTTCAATACTATTCGTGTCGCCATTTACGTTCACAGGGATGAGATCGCGGTCATGAAGCTTGTAGGCGCTCCGGATTGGTTTGTGCGCGGACCATTTTTGCTTGAGGCGATTTTTTATAGTGCAGCAGCCACGGCTCTTATGGGTGTGGGAGCTACACTCATCCTTAAGTTTTTAGAGCCTCAAATTCAATCATTCTTTGCCGGAGTAGATGTGAATTTGGCAGCGTATTATTGGGAGAATTTGGCGATAATTTTTGGAGCCCAATTTTTGGCACTGTCGGCACTCAGTATGATTACCACCCTATTTGCCATGCGGAAATATCTCAAGACCTAGGTTGACGGTTAGCGTGTTACCGTTCACAGTAGCCCACACCTGAATGAATCTAACGGTTAAGAGTGGACACCTATGCTTAGTAAGTCACAGCAGCGTTTGCTCCTCGCGCTCCAGAAACGTAAAGAACGCGAAGAGCGCAAGATGTTTATCATTGAAGGCGAGAAATTTGTTCGTGACGCTGGGTCATTGGTGGAATTTACCTTTACAGATCGAGACACCACCATTTATCGAGAAGTTATTTCAACTGACGCTCCTCAGGGGAAGGCTGCAGTAGCTCGGGTGCCGGAGTGGACCATGAAAGATATCACTTCAAAGCCAACAATTGTCGTGTTGGACGGCATCCAAGATCCCGGCAATGTTGGAACGGTACTCCGCGCATGTCTTGGGTTTAACGCCTCGCTCCTTTTGGTTGAATCTGCAGAAGTAACTAATCCAAAAACGGTTCGCGCGAGCGCGAGCGCTATTCTCCGCGTACCGTGGATGACCATTTCAAGAGAAGAGGCACCCGAAATTCTTACGGGGCTAGAACGACCAATCTTTCGACTCGAACTCAAGAAGACGGCGGTAACACCTATGGAGATCTCCCTGAAGGATCGGATTATTATTGCAGGAAATGAAGGCAAGGGAATTAAGTTGCCTTTGAACGGCACGTCAGTTGCTATTCCGCATAATCCCGCTCTTGAATCGTTAAATGTCGCCATGGCAACGAGTATTGTGCTCTACGAGCTATGTCGAACTTCGAAATTGTAAAAACGAACGGAGCTGTACGTCAGGCAATCCTTAGTACTCCAAGCGGCGCCATCAAGACGCCGGTCTTCATGCCGATCGCGACTGCGGGATCAATTAAGACCATGACCGCGGAAGAGGTGAAGGCGGTGGGCGCACAGATTATTCTTGGGAATACGTATCACCTTTTATTGCGTCCGGGTCCAGAACTTCTTCAGGAGGTTGGAGGAATCAAAGAGCTCATGCGTTGGCAGGGTCCCATGCTTACCGATAGTGGCGGTTACCAAGTATTTAGTTTATCGAAAATCAATAAAACTGACGAAGACGGCGTTACGTTTCAATCGCACATCGATGGCCGGAGTATTCGGATCACGCCTGAGAGTTCGCTGGCGGTCCAGCATGCTATTGGGTCTGACATTCGCATGCAATTTGATGATGTGGCAGCGGGCGTTTCTACCCGTGAGCGTTATGAAGACGCGATGCTGCGCTCTTTGCGGTGGGCAGAGCGTTCAAAAACTGCACACAGAAATTTGCAAACGGAGTCGCAACTTTTTGGAATTATTCAGGGCGGAACACACGAGGATTTACGCGATCAATCCTTGGATGGATTGATGAAGATTGGGTTTGATGGGTATGCGATTGGCGGCCTGTCCGTAGGCGAGTCGCGCATGGATAC
>DAORIP010000082.1:0-3427 GCA_035438565.1 bacterium
TTCAGGCTCAGAATGCCTTGTTAAAGACGCTTGAAGAGCCTTCGGGTAATGCGCTTATTATGCTTTTGGCTGAAGACCGACAGCGCTTGTTGCGCACCATTCTGTCACGTTCTGTTCCGGTGACCTTGTCACGACTCTCTACGGCGGGCATTGCTCAAGCGCTCAGTGATCGAGGCTTTGCAGATAAAGTAGCCGAAGAGGCGGCGAGGCGTTCTGCGGGTAGGCCGGGTGTAGCTCTTAGGCTTGCGGATGCCGATACTCTCATGGAGGCAAGAAAGCGAGACGTAGAAATAACAGCCTTTATTACTGGCGCTCGTCATGAGCGTATGCGGATGATCTCAACGCTGGTGAAGGGCGATGATGCAAAGAGCGCAGATGGTCGAGAGCAATGGTTGCTTGATCTGTGTGAGGCCGTGCACGCCAAATTGCACACAGATGAAGTTGGGGGTGTTCGCTATGTCCCTGGATTAGCAGCTATACTAGAGGCCAGAGAGGCACTCCGCGAAAATGCGAATGCATCCCTGGCACTGGAGCGTATCGCCTTAGCCTTGCCTTAATATCCCTCAAAATTTATTCAACGTATGTCAAAATCGTTATCGTCATTTGCAGCGGTGAGTCTTCTGATGGTCGTGGGAGCGGGATGTTTGCTCGGAGGTAGCAAGACTCCAACCGCGGCTACGGGTGGGCTGTGGGTGTCTGAAGCTGCCGGAGAGAGCTGGGCCGCTAAGAGTACCCTACTTTCAGCTGCGGGTAACGCTAGCATTAATGGGTTGGATATTTTAGCGATTGAACAAGATCCTTCTGACGCATCTGTCATGTATTTGGGTACAAAAACGAGCGGACTTTTTTACACGCTGGATGGCGGGGAGTCGTGGCAGCGTCCAGAAGATAAGGCTGCTAGTTCTGGAACGATCTTAGCTGTTGAGGTAGATCCGAAAAATGTGTGTACCTATTTTGTGTTGAAGGCTGATCGTCTTTTGAAAACCACAACCTGTGGCCGCGAGTTCGACAACGAAGCGTATGTGGAAACGAGAGCTGAGGAAGCGCTCACTGCCTTGGCGATTGATTGGTATAACCCGAATACACTTTTACTCGGCACCACGCGTGGAGATGTGTTGCGTTCGCTTGATGGCGGAGCAACCTGGACGGCTGTGGATCGCGTCGATAGTGATGTGACCGCAATTAGTGTGAGTAACGCGGACAGTCGCATTGTGCTCGTGGGAACGAAATCACGCGGCATTTATCGCACCACAGACGGTGGAACTACCTGGACAGAAATGAAGAAGGAATTTGATGAGTTTGAAAAAGCTAAAAATGTATACAGTTTTTCGCAGACCAAAGATGGTTCCCGTTTCCTCATGCGCAGTGGTTACGGACTCATGTACTCTGACGATAGTGGCGCAAGCTGGAGCCCGATCGCGCTTGTGACCGACTCCGCAGAGGTCGCGGTTCGTACCGCGGATATTTCGCCAACGAACAAAGACGAGATCTATTACGCTACCGATACCACCTTCTACGCTTCTACTTCCGGAGGGAAAGCTTGGAGCACGGCAAATTTGCCAAGTACACGCGCCGCTTCGGTTATCCATGTTGATGCAGGGAACACAGCTCGCTTGTTCCTTGGCGTTGTCGCTCTTGAGAAATAATCCTGTAGAGATTAGCGGTTTTTCTCATGTTCACGTGGTAAGTCTGGTTGACGGGGGAGGCGTTGGCCTCTAAACTGCTCGAGTATTGTGATTTTCTCTTATGGCCATTATCAACGAGTATAAACCTGAGTTTGAAAAGGTTCTTGAACATCTCCAACACGAAATTGGAACTCTTCGCACTGGACGGGCAAGTCCGGCGTTGGTTGAGGATTTGGCGGTTGAGGCATACGGAACCACTCAGCCTGTAAAAGCGCTCGGGTCGATGTCGACGCCTGACGCCCGCACGCTTGTCATCGAGCCTTGGGATTCTTCGGTAGTGAAGGCTATAGAGTCGGCTATCATCGCCTCCGGTATCGGTATTTCACCTGTTGTTGATGGTAAAATCATTCGGCTCATCATGCCGATGATGACAGAGGAGAATCGTTTAAAAATGGTAAAGGTGATGGGCGGACACCTGGAAGATGCGCGCGTGCAAATTCGTAAGGTCCGAGAAGAGGCTAAAAAGAAAATCGAAAAGCAGACTGGCGTTGGTCAGGATGATATCCGCAACGAACTCGAGCAGCTCGATAAGATCGTCAAAGAATACGTAGTAAAAATTGATGACATGGGCGACAAGAAGGAAAAAGAGATCATGACGGTTTAACCTTTAACAAAGACGGCCAGCCAGGCCGTCTTCGTAACACTACATATGGACGTTTCCATGGAGAAGATTGTGACTTTGTGCAAGACACGTGGTTTTATTTTTCCCGGCTCAGATATCTACGGTGGTTTAGCAAATAGTTGGGATTACGGTCCACTTGGCGTTGAGCTCAAGAACAATATTAAACAGGCCTGGTGGAAAAAGTTCGTTACCTCACGCCTCGACATGGTGGGTATTGATGCCGCGCTATTAATGAATCCCAAGGTTTGGGAAGCATCTGGTCATTTGGCGACATTTACCGATCCACTCGTTGAGTGCAAGAACTGTCATGAGCGTTATCGTGCCGATCAGATCGACCTTCAGAAAGCCTGTCAGAAGTGTGGCAATAAGGATACGTTTACTGAACCATCATCATTCAACCTGATGTTGAAGACTTGGCTTGGTCCAAAGGAAGACGCTACGGCCACTGTGTATTTCCGTCCTGAAACAGCACAGGCCATGTTTGTTGATTTTCCACTCGTCATGACGTCGTCACGAAAGCGTGTGCCATTTGGTATTGCTCAGATTGGCAAAGCCTTCCGTAATGAAATTACTCCAGGGAACTTTATTTTCCGCCAGCGTGAGTTTGAGCAGATGGAAATTGAGTACTTCATTCATCCGAATGACTGGGAGAAGCAGTTCGAGACTTGGTTGGCCGCCATGCATGAGTGGATCGTAGAGTGTGGAATTACCACCTCCGCTATTCATGACCTTGAGGTGCCAAAAGATGAATTGGCGCATTACTCAAAACGCACGGTTGATATTGAGTACGATTTTCCTTTCGGTAAGAAGGAGCTCTACGGTTTGGCCTACCGTACCGATTTCGATTTGACCAGTCATGGTAAGGCTTCGGGAAAGGACATTACTTATACAGATCCTGAAACGATGGAGAAGTATGTACCGCACGTTATCGAACCATCGTTTGGCGTCGACCGCACGTTGCTCGCGGTACTCACCTCGGCCTATCATGAGGAAGCTGTTGAGGACGAGACTCGGGTTGTCATGAAATTCCCAAAGCATTTAGCTCCGGTTAAAATTGCTGTTCTCCCTCTTTCAAAGAAAGATGAGCTCGCGAACGTAGCGTACCCGCTCGCTGAGCAGC
>DAORIP010000083.1:0-3386 GCA_035438565.1 bacterium
ACGAGCTTACCTGTGGCAGTCGTTGGGGTGCTGAAGGAGATGACCGCCTTGAAGGTCACAAAGTCTTCAGTCATCCAATCACTCTGAGCTTCGGCGATACCAGAACCAAGCAAGACATTATTGGCATCGTAAACTTTAACCGGGAACGAAGCCTCGAAGTACCATGGACCGCGTGCTTTTCCCGTCACCGTCACCGGATTTGAAATCTTACCGTTGTTGGCAGGTGTTGTCACCTGGATGAGATCATTCATGTCGTCAACTTGAACTTGATCATCGTTATTATCATCTGGAACCGGTGTTGGTGAGGCTGGGAGACAGCCAGCGCCGATAACCATGAGGAGGGCAAAGGCTGCGAAAACTTTATATGTCATAGATGAAATTTACGAATTAATCTTAGGCTTAAAATCGAGAGCTAGAGAATTAATGCAATATCTGAGGCCCGTTGGGGCTGGTCCGTCTTCAAACACATGACCCAGGTGTGCGTTACACTGAGCACATTTTACCTCAGTCCTCCGCATACCTAACGATTCATCGACCAGAGAGGTAACATTTCCCTTCGTAACGACGTCGGAAAAACTTGGCCACCCTGTACCAGAATCAAACTTGGTATCTGATGAAAACAACGCCTTCCCGCAATTCACACAAACGTACTCCCCTGCTTCATGATGATCATAATACTTCCCGCTAAATGGCGGCTCAGTTCCCTTCATGAAGCAAATATTGTGTTGCTCCGGAGTGAGACTAGGATTGATCTGTGGTTCCATAATGAAGTTGATGTTTTAACTGACGATACTCTGGCTGGGTCTTGGCGACAAGCGCCCAAAAACGCTTGGAGTGATTCATCTCCTTCAAATGACAAAGTTCGTGCACAATAATGTAATCAGCGAGGTGTGGCGGGAGGAGTGAAATTTTATAGGTAAAGCTTAATCTCCCGGTACTCGAACAACTCCCCCAGCGCGTGCGTTGATTTCTGATCACCACATCTTTCCAAACAAACCCGTAAAACTGATTGAAATATTTCAATCGATCTTGAGCCAGCCGAAGTGCTGATGACTTAAACTTTTTAAGCTCAGCTGGAGTACCGCGCCACGAATACGGTCGCGGTTGAGCTTTCAAACTCTTTCGAGCATTCGCAATCCAATCTGCCTTACCTGCGACGAGCTTATCAATCACCGCCTGTGAAGCCCGCGTTGGAGCCGTGACTACACACGCCCCATCAGGCTCAATCCGAATGCGCACGTGCTTGGCACGAGCAAATCTGCGGAGTGTGTACGTAATAACAGTCATGGTGCAGACATATTACCTTAAAACTCAAGGTAAATACGCATGCAAAGCGCACGGTATAATTGACTTTTTGTGAAAATTCTGCTAATCTCAAGCAACTCAAGGAGGTGCCTGTGATGCCGTATTTGCCCGTGTCCGCGTTCCCGAACGTCCCCCTGTACGCCTGGGTGTGTCTCGCCCTGTGCCTGAGTCTCGTGACGGCGTACCTCATGTTCCTGTCGGTGCGGGAACAGCGCCACCCATCCAAACGATGATCATCTCTATACCGCCTGGCCGCTTTCGGCCGGGCGGTGTTCTTATAAAAAACAGAGCCGTATCCCAAAAATAAGGACACGGCACACGGTTACGCTATCCGAGCGTCCGGAGACCATCTTCGCCACTCGAGACACGCACGAGCCTCAAGCACGAAGCTGTTAAGCTGCCTTCTGGCGACTCGCATCGTGAGTCCGAGCACTAGCCATGCTAGCGCGTGCGGAACCATTGACCAGTCACCAAAACACAGGACCACGGCACCACCGATGAGCAGGGCGTACACCACAGGCATCAGTAGGACGCGGATCACGAGAATGAAGCTGAGCAAAACGCGTATCACGAACGCATCCTGCTCATGCATGATCACTGGAAGCTCGGGCTGATCATCAAGCGAACCGCTTGTCGGCTCACCCTCATCAATCATGAGTTCTCCCGCGTCTAACGACGTTCCGAATTACGCCAAAACGTCAGCGTCAACGCAAACCCCAACAGGCCGACGATGACGAAGAATCCGTAGAAGGAAACCGATCTCGTTCCGAGAACCGGATCCGGTTGGATCGACTGCGCCAACGCACTGGACCAGAACAACAGCATATGACCTCCAAAACGGACGGTACGATGAAACTGAACGGTCGTCAAGTTGACAAAAGGCTAATTTTAGCCTAATATCTCATCGCAACCTAGGAGGTTCCCATGTGCCGAAGAGCCTTCGGCCCAGACGAGGACGAGGAAAACAACGAGGAAGATCAGGAACTTTCAGTGCTCGTGACTCGACACTTCCCGCCCGCTCGGACGCATCGCGGGCCCGCGGTCAAGCGCCTGGGCAATCACAAGCCCGCTGCTCCGCGTTCGGAAGGGTCGCACTGGCCACAACCCGCAAAGCGCCGACGCTGAGCGTCGAGCGTACAACGCAAAGCGCCGCCCATCACTTGGGCGGCGCGTTTTTCTTATCGGTGTATCTTGCTAGGCTTCTGCGTGCATCTTAACTACAGCCGGACGGGCATTCAAACCCTGCATCCAGCGCACAATGTTGGCATACTTTGAAACATCAACCCCGGACGTTTCTGCTCCTGCCACGGTCGTGCTAACGTTGATGTCCGCAATCGTGAAAGTGCCTGCAACTAAGTAATCCTTACCCTCAAGTGCTACATCCAAAATCGGCAAGAACCGATCGATCGCAGCCCGAGCAGCAGCGGTGTCATCATTATCTGGAGTTTTGCGGTAACCCTGCAGGATAAGCGTCATGAACGGGTCGGCAAGGTTTGCAAGTGCCCACGCATTCCATTGCGCCACCAAACCGTGCTCTTGCACATTAGTTCCAAGCAAAGCTGGCTGATGTTTTTCTGCCAAGTAGGCGTTAATTGCAAAAGACTCAAACAAGACAAAATCGCCATCCACCATAACCGGAATTTTGCCGTTTGGGTTCAATTTAAGAAAAGGCTCAGATTTGTTCTCGCCGGCGGCAAAATCGACGCTCACAGTCTCATACGCGAGGCCGAGTTCAGCAATCAACCAATGACAACGATACGCACTGGAACGCTTGGTACCGTAAAGCTTCAACATACACAAAGCACTAAGAGTAAGCTTCAAGATTATGGGCGTAAATCACAAAACTGTCCATCTCCACTCCATATTGACTTTTCATGAATATGCACTTATCGTAAGCAGCCTCCGGAGGTGACATGAGCCTTTTTCCTGAATCTGCGGACAAGCGTATGGATCAGCTGATCGAGGCTGTGTTCATTCCGTTCTTCCTCGCGGCAAAACTTGATCCGCATCAAGCAACCGTGATCGCGAGCGATGCAGATACGCCGTATCATCGCCTCATGTCGGCCAAACCACCTGATCAG
>DAORIP010000084.1:0-3369 GCA_035438565.1 bacterium
CTTCTTGCGTTATGCAGTCATTCGTTCGACCACCCTTGGACAAACAATGCTCACGATCGTAACCAGCACTCCAAAAGATGCTGATGAGGAACAGGTCGCCGCGCTCGCTTTTGCAAAACTGAACGAGCTTGCAGGTCCAACAACCTTGGTGTGGTCGCTCAACCACACAGTGAGCGATGTGTCCGTTGGTGATGAGCTACGCGTGCTGTACGGTCCTGGAACGATTGAAGAACAGATCGGCGGCTACAAATACCGTCTCTCACCAAACGCCTTCTTTCAAACCAACCCAACGGGAGCTGCGTGCCTGCAAGACACGGTGCGTGAATTTGCTGGCGACCTTACCGATAAAACCCTGCTCGACCTCTACTGTGGTACCGGTTTCTTTGCCATTTCCATGGCCAATGACGCCAAGAAAACTGTTGGTGTCGAGCTTGTTCCGCAAGCCATTGCTGATGCCAAAGTGAATGCTGAACTGAGTGGCGTTCAGGTTGATTTCTTTGATGCAAAAACTGAAGACTACGACTGGATGAAAATTGGTGCCGATGTCGTTATTCTCGATCCTCCACGCGCCGGCATGCATGACAAGGCCTTGAAAGATGTCATCGCTGCCCTACCGCCTCGGATTGTTTACGTCTCCTGTAACTATAAAAACTTTGCTCGCGAAATGGTCGAACTACAAAAATACTACGACATCGAAGCCATCCGCGCTATCGACATGTTCCCTCATACGCCGCACGTCGAACTCGTAACAGCACTCGTGAAAAAAGTATAAAAAAGTGCCCCTACGTCCTCAAAGTTACTTCAGACCCTGAATGGCGATGAAGGGTCTAGAAAACTGGTAATGGAGAACTAAATAACCGTCTTGATAGATCCTTCGCCTTTGCTCAGGGTCATCTGCCAAAACGGCGCTGACGGGTCTGGAAAGATCGCAAGGCTCGTAAAAAGTCGACACGGCGGAAGCCCGGCCAGTTCACGTCCAGGAAATAGTATTCGCTAAAGGCAGATTGCCAGAGCAAGAAACCAGACAATCGCACCTCGCCGGAGGTGCGAATGATGAAGTCCGGGTCGGCAACCTCACCGTTATACATTTGTTTGGATAAAGCTTCCTCGGTGATCTGCTCTGCGGCGGTTGGCATTGAGATCCCTTGTTTGTGACTCTCAAGGATGTAATTTTTACAAGCGTCGACAATTTCCTCTCGCCCTCCATAGGCTAAGGCGAGCTGCACAAGCATACCCTTACGATGAGCAGTCGTTTCTTCAAGATCTTTGAGAGCGACTTTAACATCGTCAGGAAGATCGTCACGCCGACCAAGCACGCGGACGCGAATATCATTCTTAATAAACTCGTCGTCGGTTTTCATGGCATTCGCTTGATCAATAAAGAGCTGCATGAGCGTCTTTACCTCTTCTGGATCACGTGAAAAGTTCTGCGTGCTAAACACCCACAGTGTCACCACCGGGATCTTAAACTCGCCACACCAGGTGAGCAACGACCGAACTTTTTTAGCGCCAAGCCTATGCCCGTCGCCCGCCGATAAACCAAGAGCTTTCGCATGCCGACGATTACCGTCTAAAATCACACCCAAGTGCTTTGGGAAAGGCCCGGCTGCTAAACGCTTTTGCAAGCGAACATCGTAAACTGCGTAAAGAAATGATTTGACGAGATTTTTTAGCATACAAAAAGCTTCTAGGATATCCTAGAAGCTTTTTGTATTCTTGGCTAGTTATTCGGCAGCTACAATGAGCTGATCGTTTTCCATGCGCAAGGCCTGGTTCTCACTAATCAATGTAGCCAGTGCTGCACAGGAAACTGCAAGGGTCAAAATCGTAATCGTCCACATGGCCGCTTCCGATACCCCCCGCTTTGCACCCTTACTTGATTTCGCCATAAAAATTTACTTCGCAATGGTTAATGGAGTCTTGGCTCGCATCTTATTATACATGTACGCATGAGCAGCGGTACTGACCATTCCAGAAACCACACTAACTCCAAGTAAAATCACGCCCCAAAGTACACCGGCGACAATGCCAATGCCAAGTTGCGTATTACGAAAATCACCACCCGAGATAGCGAGTGTACCCATCAGGATAACGACACCTGGCAATGCGATAGCTACAAGCGTCATGAGGCCGAGCAAAAACTGGAAAAAGAACACATTTAATTTATTACCCTTGGTCATGCGCATGCTGTCCTCAAGCGCCTGAATCCCTTCAGCACCCTTATCCACGATGCTGTAAAACGCAAAACCGAACATGATAGCAGCAATAATTCCCGGCACGATCAACAAAATGAATCCAATCATACAGGCGATGTAGAACAACACCATGGCAAGCAAGGTGCTGAGGTACATTTTGCTCTCAAACTTCATTATTTCCCCCATGTCGAACTTCTTAGCACGAACAATCATAAGAGCCCCACGTGTCATTATCATGGTCACGTACACGCCTAGCAAAAGTGAAAAAATCGAATCGAGTGCCTGTGGAATATGGAGGACTCGGAACAGCACACCGATCACTACAAAGTACACAATGTAAATAAGAAAAACAGCGGCATAAAGCGTCAGATACTTGGTCCAATCTTTCTTAACGCTCGCCCAACTCGCTTTCAAAACCTCGTCAACACTGAACGCAGATGTAGTATTTGTCATATATTTGCGCAAAGCATAACACAAAACCTTGCCAAAATCCTGTTTCCCTGCTAATCTATCCACTTAACTTATTTGCGAAACCCTCGCATTGATCACCTCTTATGAAATCAGGACTTGTTACCATTATCGGTCGTTCCAACGTTGGGAAGTCAACACTCCTTAACACCATGGTCGGCTCCAAGGTCGCCATTACGACACCAAAACCACAAACGACTCGTTTACCTATTTCTGGAATCATCAACCGCCCACTTGGTCAGGCAGTTGTCGTCGATACTCCAGGTATCATGCAGAAAGCGAAAGATCCGTTGACGCAGAAGCTTTTAAGCTATGCCAAAGAGTCACTCCACGGTGTTGATGCTGTCGTGTACGTTGTTGACCCAACACGCGCCCTGGGTGACGAAGAAAAGCAGGCCATGAAGATGATTGAGGCCGTTGAAAAACCAAAATTGCTGGTCATTAACATGATTGATGATAAGGCCTCACGCAATTACATTGACTACTACCGAGACTTGGCGACGCAGTTTGATAACTATGTTGAGGTCTCAGCTTTAACCGGCAAGAACACTGACCTCGTGGAGCGCTGGATCTTTGATCAGCTCCCGGAAGGCGAAGCCATGTATCCAGAGTTCCAGTTCACAAACCTGAGCAATGAGGTCTGGCTCTCGGAGCTCATCCGTGAAAAACTCTTCCTGCGTTTACGTGAAGAAGTCCCCTACACCAC
>DAORIP010000085.1:0-3263 GCA_035438565.1 bacterium
CTCATGGGTGCCACGACCGCGGTGATCGCCACCAAGGCCGACGTCGAGGCGCAGCAAGCCGCGGTCCAGGCCAACGCCGCCGCGGCCGACCCGTCGACGAACACGCCGACGAACACCACCGAGGCCGTCAAGACCCCGTGAACGCCCTGTCCGCGCCCAGCGTGGACACTCCGGACCCTTCCGTTTGGAAGGGTCCGCTCTTTTTTCAATAGACTTTTTCTTCCAATTGACCTATTGTCCAGCCAACACGTATGCCTTTTCTTCTCATCGACAAACCAGCCGGAATCACGTCACATGACGTAGTCGACAGACTTCGACGCATTACAGGTGAACGCACCATCGGTCACGCTGGAACACTCGACCCATTTGCTACGGGCCTGTTAATCGTAGCCGTCGGTCGTGATGCCACCAAGCATCTGCAGAAGTATGTAGGTATGGAGAAGGAATACGAAGCAGAAATTCGTCTTGGCGAAACAACTCCTACACTTGATCCAGAATCAGAAATCATCGACCAAAGTACGCGAGAAGGTCACCGGATCATTGTAACCAAAGATGAACTAAAGACCGCAATCAAAAACCTAACAGGTGAAATCGCCCAAATCCCACCTATGCACTCCGCCATTAAAAAGGGCGGAAAAAAGATGTACGAACTTGCTCGTAAAGGCATTGAAGTAGAGCTTGAACCACGCCCCGTCACCATTCATGAGTTTAAACTGACTTCAAAACCCGCGGTTGATTATCGACTTCCTGTCACCATTTCCGTTCGCATAAAGTGTTCATCGGGAACCTATATTCGTGCTCTTGCCCGGGACCTTGGTAAAAACCTTGGTGCCGGTGGCTATCTCTCCGCACTGCGACGCACGAAAATTGGAAAATACGGCGTCAAAGACGCCGCGAACCTCAAGCTCCTGACGGCGACTAATTGGATTGACTCGGCCCAAAATGACATGTTACCCTCAGAGTAGTTGAGATCGTCGATATTCCTTGAATTTTTGAAAATCTATGGTGATCTACATCCTGCTGGCTATTGCCGCAGGTCTTCTGATAGGCGGAGGTGGGGGTTGGTACGCACGCATTGTCATTAGCAAAAACAACGCAAATACCGCAGAGGCCAGAGCCCAAAAGCTCATTGATGATGCCAAAGCCAAAGAACAACAAATTAGAGAAGATGCAAAGCGCCATGAACAGCAAGCAATTGAGGCTGCTAAAGTTGCAGAGCAGCGTCTCATTTTAGAAGCTAAAGAAAAAGCACTCAAAATCGTTGAAGACGGAACCAAGGAACTCCAAGGCAAAGACCAAGAACTCAAAGTGGCACAAAACCGCCTCGCTGAACGCGAGCAAGTTTTAGATAAAACACTTCTCGACTTTGAGAGCCGCAAAAATCGCCTCGAAGAAGCTCGCGAGAAGCTGGAGAAGGATCAAGCTCAAATTGCTGAACTCAAACAACAGGTCGACCTCCGGATGCAAGAAGTTGCCGGTATGACGCGCGAACAGGCTCTTGAGTTCATCATGAAGCGAATTGAGGAAGAGAAGCAGGAAGCGCTCATGAGCCGCATTCGCAAGCTCGACCAAGTTTCTGAAGAAGAGCTTGAGGCTCGTGCAAATAAGATCCTGTCACTTGTCGTGCAGCGCTTTGCGAGCTCCCATGTGGTCGATGCCACCATCACGTATGTCGATCTTCCAAGCGAAGACATGAAGGGTCGTATTATTGGTCGCGAAGGCAGAAACATTAAAGCTATCGAGCATCTGACCGGCTGCGAGCTCATTGTCGATGACACCCCAGGCTCTATTACGATTAGTGGTTTCTCCCCTGTTCGCCGCCAGGTGGCGAAACGAGCCCTCGAGATCCTAATGAAGGATGGTCGCATCCAGCCAGCTAAAATTGAAGATGCGGTGAAAGAAGCAAAAGTCGATCTCGCCAAGGAAATGCGCAAAGCCGGTGAAAACGCTCTGTATGAGCTTGGCATTCCCGTTTCATCAATTGATCCAAAACTCACCTCGATTCTCGGTCGCCTTAAGTTCCGCACAAGCTACGGTCAGAATGTACTCCAGCACTCCATGGAAGTTGCCCGCATTGCCGGCATGCTTGGAGAGGAGCTCGGTATGGACCCCTTCCCACTTAAAAAAGGTGGCTTGTTCCACGATATTGGTAAAGCCGTAGATCACGACATGCAAGGTGCTCACCCCCAAATTGGGTACAACATCATGCGTAAATTTGGCTTCCCAGAAGAACTTTGCTACCAAAGCATTGCCCACCACGAAGATCGTCCAAGAACCATTGAAGGTGTGATCGTAAAAGCTGCAGACGCAATTTCTGGCGCCCGCCCAGGGGCACGCCGTAATTCCGTAGAAGAGTACATCCAACGTCTCCAGAATCTTGAAGCTGCAGCTATGAGCTTTGGCGGAGTTGAAAAGGCTTATGCTATTCAGGCTGGCCGTGAAGTTCGTGTCTTTGTTGAGCCGCAAGCCATCAATGACATGCAAGCCTATGAACTTGCACGGGATGTTGCAAAGAAAATTGAAAGCGAACTCACCTACCCTGGCGAAGTAAAAGTTACCATCATCCGTGAAACACGCGTCATTGAGTACGCTCGATAGTCTAGGGACTTGCATTTATTTCAGATCTTGGCTAAGATAAGCTCAGTATGAATAAAGCTGAACTCGCGCTCCGCTTAGCCGAGCGCATGGAAATCCCAAAGAAACAGGCTGAAGATTTCGTGGAATACTTTGAAATGATTGTCACCGGAGCCCTGGTTGATGGTAATGAAGTGACCATTGCTGGATTCGGTACCTTCTCTGCTCGTACGCGCTCAGCTCGTATGGGCGTGAATCCACGCAAGCCTTCAGAACGTATTCAGGTTCCTGAAGTCCGTGTACCAAAATTCAAGGCCGGCAAAGCCCTCAAAGACGCGCTCAAGAAACCAAAGGCGGTATAAAAATGCAATGAAGCGCCACTTCCCATACAGGGAGGTGGCGCTTTGATTTGGTACAGCCCACGAAGTCGTGCGGTGCCGTGCCCTAGGTGGAGGCGAAGTTCTCGATCGCCTCGGCGAGCGCGGGCGTACGTGCCATGATCCGAGTCCAGATCTGGCGCATAGCCTTGAGCTTCTCGTGCTCGACGTCCTGGGCGGATCTGAGGAGCCGAGCTGCCACGTCATGCTTGTTGTCGAGCCGCTCCGGGGCCGAGCGGATCAGACGCTCGAGGTCCCGAAGATCCTGACGATTGCACTCGTCCAGGATCACAAGCCGGGCCATCTCGAGAT
>DAORIP010000086.1:0-3222 GCA_035438565.1 bacterium
GCCACCATAACCCACTCCAGGACGAACGTTGCCAATGCGCGGATCAAGTCCCATACCCTGTGCAACGCCCATGGGGTCAGCACCTACTGTATTGCAATAATTAGCAATCTCATTGATGAAACTAATACGCGTTGCCAAGAAGCTGTTCGAGGCCGTTTTAATAACTTCAGCCGTAGCACAATCACACGTGAACACAGGAGCTCCACTTGTAATAATCGGTTCGTATACTCGTTTTACAATTTCAATAGTTGCATTTTCGTCAGCACCGATGACAATTCTTGATGGCGTCAAAGTGTCGCGGATAGCAGTGCTCTCTGCGAGAAACTCCGGATTTGAGGCAATGAAAGCATCACCTCCAATCAACTGACGAACTTCTGCCGCAGTGCCAGCAGGAACCGTCGATTTGATCACAAATACGGCACCAGCAAGGTGATGTTGCGAGAAATCTTGCGCTACCGCCCTGACAGCGGACAGATCAGTTATGCCATCTTCCCCTGTTGGAGTATTTACACAACAAAACACTACCTGCGCGGCTTCTATGGCCTTTTGATTTTCGTCTGTAAAATGTAAACGACCAGAAGCCAAGGCCCTGGTCAATAAATCGGAAAGTCCAGGTTCAAAAAAAGGCGCCTCCCCATGATTCAATTTTTGAATGCGCACCGCATTCAGATCAGCACACCACACGGTGTGACCGAGATCAGCGAAGGCGGCGGCAGTGACTACACCCACCCAACCTGCACCAATAATTGCAATCTGCATACGTACAAATACTTACCAAAAATCTTTATTGCAAGCTCTTAAAATTTCGCTTCGGCGATTCTATTCCCTGATGGGGCATTATTGCCGTCATTTGGTTCTTTCATGATGACCACGGTTTGGTATTCACGAGGATCAACTATCCCCGTACTAGGACCGGCAGTAAAATTCAAGACCCAACTACCGTCGGCACGTGGAGCCAATTGGCCCATATCTTTCACGTCTGCCAAGCCGTCTTTGAGGAACCAAACATGATACGAATCCGCAGTCATGTCAAGGGCTGGCAAGTAGGCCAAAACGACCATATCAGCCGAGTTTTTCGATAAATAACGCTGTACACGCCCAGTGTGCTGGCCATCAAATGCTGATACAAGCGGCGTTGATGACTCTTCAGTTTGCAAAATTGGTGCGGTGGTCGTGGTGGCGACAGCAAGCTTAGCAGCAGGGGCAACGGCGGGATTTTGCGTATCTGTCGCAACCACGTCTTCTGTAGCCGCTAAGGCCTGTGTGTCCTCAGCATCTGTTCTGAACCATTGCATAGCCATGTAGAACCCCGCACTCCCGACGAGCACCAGAGCAATGCTCGGGAAAAGTTTGCCCGCAGTGCGGGACAAACGGCTACGTCGGGATTTGCGGTAGTATCGTGTCATAGGCTGCGCAGACTTTGAGCAATCGAGTCGGCGGGGTTAAAATCTATGATTGATGGCAAAATCTCTTCAGCAGAGGGCGTGTCCACTGCCTCCGCAAGTGCGGTGGCGGCAGCGATCTTCATAGCTGGTGTCAAACGGCTGGCACGAGCATCGAGAAGACCTCGGAACAGACCAGGATACACAAGCACATTGTTTACTTGGTTGGGGAAATCTGATCGGCCCGTAGCAATAACGGCCGCCCCAGCTGCCTTGGCTTCATCCGGCATAATTTCCGGAGTCGGGTTGGCAAGTGCAAAGATAATGGCCTGAGGTGCCATGGACTTCACCATGTCTCTCGACACGAGTCCTGGTTTACTCACACCAATAAATACATCAGCACCTCGCAAGGCCTCGGCAAGGGTGCCGGTGATGCCTTCCGAGTTGATTCGACGGGCCAGAGAGTCCTTTTCAGGGTTCATCCCCTCTCGACCATTGGCAATTATACCACGAGAATCGAGCAATTTCATTTTCGTCACTCCAGCATCAAGCAATAAGAGCGCAATTGCGATACCAGCAGCTCCGGCTCCGTTGATAGTGACCGAGATTTCCGCAATGTTTTTACCAACCACTTTAAGCGCATTGAATAAACCCGCCAACGCCACAATTGCTGTAGCATGTTGGTCATCATGCATGACCGGAATATCAAGTTCCTCAATCAAGCGGCGCTCAACTTCAAAGCAAACCGGAGCGGCAATATCTTCAAGGTGAATACCGCCAAACGTCGGGGCAATCATTTTTACCGCTTGCACAATGTCGTCAGCGTTTTGGCTGGCGAGCACAATTGGCACTGCGTCAATTCCAGAATATTTCTTATATAAGACCGCCTTTCCTTCCATAACCGGCAAGCCTGCCATTGGACCAATATTCCCAAGCCCAAGCACTGACGAACCGTCACTCACCACGGCGACTGAATTTCCCTTCATGGTGAGCGTATATGCAAGCTCGGGATCTTTGGCAATTGCTAAACATGGCGCAGCGACTCCTGGGGTATAAGCAATGGAAAGATCGTCCTTCGTTTCTAAAGGCATCTTTGAGGCAATCTGAAATTTCCCACTATGCTCAGCGTGAGCCTTCATCGATAACGCAGCGTAATCAGGTTTTGTCATAGGTGGGTCTAGTTTACTCCAAGCCCACAAAAAGCCAAAGCCTCCACACCTGTGTGGAGGCTTTCTGCTGGAACGTACCATCTAGCGATTACCGCGCAGCATTTTCACGAGCCAAATCAAGACAACTGCACCGAGCAAGGCGACAAGGAAGCTGTACAGGTTAAAACCTTCAACCCCACCTTGACCAAGAAGGCTCATGATCCAACCGCCAAGCACTGCTCCAATAATTCCCACGACCACATTGAGAAAAATGCCCTGCTCGCCGTCCGTTTTCATCACCATTGAAGCAACCCAGCCCACCAAACCGCCGAAGATAATCCAGAGAATGATTCCCATATATGGATGCTGTTTACGTGAATTATTCAGTCCCTGGGGCTGATAAATTCAGCTTAGCACCCATTAGGGTATTTAGCTAACTTTACTCGATTTTTTTAAAAACCTTACTCTTGATCTGGGTACTCCCACACCGCCTTGTTCTCAAGCTGTGACCAAGTATTGAAATCTAAGAACTCAACTTCGCTAAACACGTACGTGTCAGTCTGCTTTCCATTCGCGTTTATCCAGTAAACTTCAACATCATACTTTCCAGGTTGAATATCCACCGTCGCCGTCAGTTCGGGACTAGCATTAACACTCCCCCACGGTCCACTGCTTGGAGCCTCATCGGGAAT
>DAORIP010000087.1:0-3182 GCA_035438565.1 bacterium
GTCGCCGATCATGGCGGTAAACGAACCAATGAGCAAAATAACTTCGTGTCCAAGTTCTTGGAACTCTCGGAGTTTTTTCATTTGCAGTGCGTGGCCAATGTGCAAGGTTGGCGCAGTGGGATCAACGCCCACGTACACGCGCAAACGCTTCCCGCTCAAAAGTGCAGTCCGCATGGCATCTTTGTTTGGATAGGCCATTTCGACACCACGGTTCAGCAATTGATCAATCTTGGCCGCATCAGTAATTGGAGACATATTGGTTACATTGTACTGGACTAACCTTTAAGTGCAGAGAGCTGCTCCTCAAGTGCCTTCAACTTTGCCTCCGCTTCAGCCAGCTTCGCTTTCTCATTGTCGACCACCGCCGCCGGAGCGTTGGATACAAAATCTGCATTAGCAAGCTTACCGCTCACGCTCCCGACATACTTCTTCGTGGTCTCAAACTCCTTCTGCAGACGCTCGGACTCCTTGGCGACATCGACGATTCCAGCCAAAGGCACGTGAATAGTAATCGAACCAACCACCGCACTTGCTGACTGCTCAGGTTTTGTTTCGACCCACTCAAGCGTCGAGCGTGTCAGACCTTCAAGAGCAACTTTCTGTTCTTCGAGTCCCTCCCCGCCCTCAAGCATCACATCAATCTGCCGCTTTGGGTCGATCTTGTACTGGGATCGCAAGTTACGAATAGCTCCGACAGCATCCTGAAATTCCTGCATGGATTTGGCATCTTTTGCAGCGAGCTTCCCCTTCGCTTCAGGCCAGGCGGCGACGATGATGAGGCCACGATCGTACTGTTTATAAATCTCCTCAGTCACAAACGGCATGAACGGGTGCCACAAAATGAGCAATCGTTCGAGAAGGTAGTTCAGAATATCGTTCTTCTCTCCTTCAATCTTGGCAATTTCAAGATACCAGTCCGCAAACTCATTCCAGGTGAAGTCACGTAAAATTTCTCCGGCAAGAGAAAGATCAAAAGCTTCATGGAGCTTGGTTACCTTCGTCACAACTTCAGCAAATCTGCCAAGAATCCAACGATCCGCCAACGTGGTTGGCTCAACCTCATCCACATGCTTCAAGCCTTCCGTCTTCATCTGAATAAACCGGGAGATGTTCCAGAGCTTGTTTGTAAAATTACGGAAGCCAGCAATCTTGTCTTCTGACAACTTCATGTCATTACCCGGCGTGTTGCCAAGCACAAGTGACAGACGCGTGGCATCGGCGCCGTATTTTTCGATCATCACGAGTGGATCGATGATGTTCCCGAGCGATTTACTCATCTTTCTGCCCTGTTCATCACGCACTAAGCCGTGCAGGTACACGTTCTTAAACGGCACTTCATCCATGATGTAGGTCGACATGAGAATCATGCGTGCAACCCAGAAGAACAAAATGTCGTAGCCGGTTTCAAGCACCGTGGTAGGGTGATACATCTTCAAATCAGCCGCATCTTCGTTTGGCCAGCCTAACGTTGAGAAGGTCCAAAGACCAGAGCTGAACCAGGTATCAAGGGTATCTTCATCCTGGGTCCAGTCATCACCCGTTGGCATCTCGCCAACCGCAATCTCTTCGCCTCTGTACCAAACGGGAACTTGATGTCCAAACCAAATCTGACGACTAATGTTCCAGTCGCGGAGATTATCAATCCAATGGAAATAGGTTTTCTCAAAGCGATCAGGAATAATCTTTACTCCCCCGCCATTCACTGCCTCTTGCATCAAACCTTTCAACGTCACCTTCTTCCCCTTCTTTGTAAAGGGCTTATTCACGTCAATAAACCACTGCAATTTTGGCAACGGCTCAACAATTCCGCCAGTACGTTCAGCGGTAGAAATATTTTGGGCTGACTCAGCTTCATCCTCGAGCAACTTTTGTGCACGCAACCACTCAACCACAATCTCACGAGCTTCAAGCGTCGTCTTGCCAACCACGAGCTCGCCTGCAGCTGAGAGCATGCGACCGTCTTCGCCAATAACCTGAATAAGCTTCAGCTCATGACGTTTTGAGATATCAAAGTCGATAGCACTATGAGCTGGCGTAACACCGAGCGCGCCGGTTCCAAACTTAGGATCCACCGATTCATCGCCAACCACAGTGATCTCAAGCTTGGTACCCGCAAACTCAACCGCAAACTTTTTGCCAATAAACTTCTTGTAGCGCTTGTCCGTAGGGTGCACCGCCACGGCTGTATCACCAACCTTGGTCTCGGGTCGCGTGGTCGAGATCGAGATCGGGAAATCTTTGGCGTATTTAAATGTGTAGAGCTTGGCAATGGTTTCTTTGTAAACTATCTCATCATCAGCGATCGTCGTCTGACCAATGGGATCCCAGTTGACCACGCGGTACCCACGATAAATCAAACCATCGTCATACATGCGCTTGAAAGCGGTGTTGACGGCTTGGTTACGGGCTTGGTCAAGCGTGTAGGCCTCACGACTCCAGTCAACGGACGAACCCATTTTCTTCACTTGGTTCACGATGGTGTCATGACTCTCCTGCGCAAACTGTTCAACGCGTTTCAAAAATTCGGTCCGCCCAAGATCATGACGAGATTTTTTCTCTTCAGCAAAAATCATCTTCTCGACTTTTGATTGCGTGGCGATAGCAGCATGGTCAGTGCCAGGCAACCACAAGGCTCGCTTGCCCTGAAGACGAGCAAAACGGGTCATGGCGTCTTCAATAGCAAGCATGGTGGCGTGCCCCATATGAAGCGTACCGGTGACGTTTGGTGGCGGGAGAACAATCGAAAATACCTCTTTTCGCGCTTCCAAGTTTGGAAGATTGTCCGGATTAAAAAACCCGCTATCCATCCACAGTTTATACAGAGTATCCTCAACTCCTTGAGGTTCGTAGGCTTTAGGCATTTCCGACATAGATAGTCTAAAGTCTAAGTCTTTCCCCAAAAAATGTCGAGAGATGCTCCTTTGACAATATTGGCTAAAAAACGTACCTTTGCGCAGCCTTCATGGAGAGCCCGTGATCGTTTTCTTGAGACACTTCATCCCCCTCTGCGTCCTGCTTCTCCCATCCACGAGCCTGGCCAGACCACCGTGTCAGGCACCTCCAAACCAGGTGCCGTTCATCGACAACACCAGGTACGGGGAGCGACGCAACCAGGTCGTGGTGCTGACTTCCGAGCAGTACGCTGACCTCTACGAGCTGTACACGCGCTGCCTCGTGGCGCG
>DAORIP010000088.1:0-3171 GCA_035438565.1 bacterium
CACAAGGCTTTCCTTCGGCATCGCGCAAGATCTGGCGGCTCGTGATCGGCTGACGAGGCCGTGGCCTGTCATTCCAGATCAGTCCCCCCTCTTCGAGGTGATAGACGAGCGTAGAGCACAGGCGGTTGCCGATCAGCGCGACGTTGTCGTAGATCCCGAGGGGGCCATGTTCGTCGCCCCAGAGCATGAGACGCCAGTTCTCGTGACCCACGTCCTCGGGGTCGAAGGGCGTGCTCGTGGTCAGGATGATCAGTCGCTCGCACTCTTCGGTAAAGATCGACATTTCGTCGATCTTGTTCGTGGTCTGCGGCTTGACCCGCGGCTTGTAGTCCACCGGCGTCATCACGTTGATCAGATCCGCGATGAACCTGAGCGTAAAGCTCGAGACGATCAAGAGCCCGAAGACGACCGCGGAGAGCAAGAACAGAAACTCGGACATAAGTCCTCCTGTGATTGTGGGTGGAAAGGAGCATTGGTAACTAATTAGTGTAGCATAAAAAACCCATTTTGTCAATCAAAAATGAGTATAAATTAGCTAACTTAAGCAAAAATTGAGTTTTATTCCTTGACGCGTCAATGCAGCCTGCACAGCCCTTTAAGCGCAGCGATATCAGCCTCAGAAAGGGTGCTATTTTCGCCCTCGTTTAATCGGTACATGATGGCGTCTGGGTCATCGACGTGATCAAGACCAAGTGCATGTCCAAGCTCGTGAGTGAGTACACGGATGAGCGCGGTTTGGTTTTCGAACTGATAAATATTTATCGTATTACCATGGCTGCTGGCGCCAAAATTACCTTCCACAAATTCATCCCCCAGAGCGTTGCCGATGGTGTTGTAACGGGCAGCCGTGAGATTGAGTTTGTCGGCAAGCTCGTTTAAGGCGTCGGCCAGGGTGTTTACCGTGTCGGCACTGGTATTAATGTCTACAACCTTTGCGTTGATCGTGGCCGATTCTTCATTAAGTGCCCGGCGATCCTTTTCAAGCTGGATGTATTCCTTTGGTTTAGCGCCACCACGTGCATTCGTTTCCGCGAGTTTGGCCTCGTAATCCGCTGCATGTTCTTCATGTGTTGCGAGCAGGACATCAAGTTCCGTTTTCTGTGTGAGGTACGTAGCGTACGCGCTATCGTATTCAGCTTTGAGGGCCTCGTAGCTTTCGTTGCTTGTCTCAATTGTGAGGCCGAGCTCATTTAGCTTGTCTGTACTTGCTTGGCGATAGTCGTAAATCAAATTGATGGTCAGTTCCCCATGATCTTTTGGTGTAAAAAGATTTTTTTCGGCCGCGTCTTCCCAGATTTTTTCAGCTTCTGTTACAGCGGCGGCAAACTGTTCCTCGGAGACTTCAAATTTTTGGTCAACTGAACCAAGTGAATAGGTGATTGGGATGCGGCAGGGAAGTAGCGTGTGTTCAAAATTTTTAAAGGCAGTGATATTGAGACGGCCCCGAAATACGACGATGCTGACAATAACTCCAAGTGCGAGCAAGCCTAAAAATAAACTCTCGATCGAGCTTGTATCTTGAACTTGTGGTCTTTGTTCTGGCATGGACCCAGCATGCCACGATTGGCTATGGTTGGCTACTTTTTGCCAACGATGATAATGCCAAGGAGCGCTTTAACTGGAAGGAAGTTTGCAAAGAAACGTCGAGAAAATCGCGGACACAGGCTTAATTTCATCTCTACAAGCACAGGCAGCCAACCAGGAACGCGAATATAGATGCCTTTTCCACCAGCATAGGAGCGGATCTGGCTATACCCCGTAAGTTTAAGTGCTTTCCGAAGCTCTCTTACGGTGTATTCCTTGAGGTGTAAGCCTTCGGCCTCATTTGAAAAATGCCGCGAAATATCGTGAGGACCAGAAAATCGGTTGGGTGTGAAGATAACGTAGCGACCTTTTTTGGCTAAGGCTCGCCGAACATCGAATAAGTGTTCGAAGAGTTCATCAGGGTGAATATGCTCAACCACGTGAGCGCTCCAGACGAGGTCGAGCTTGTTGAGAACTTTGGGGAGGTGGATGCCATCACTTTTGGTAAACGTACAGTTTTTTGGGAGTTTTGCCTTAGGATTGTTGTTGGCTACGTCCACGAGCGCTAAGGATCGAACATGTTTAGCTACTACTTTGGCCAAATGAAAGTTACCCGGTCCACATTCGGCGGCATTACTTGAAGAGTTTAAGAAACGCTTTAGCAAGCGAAATTTTTGTCTGGCCTTAGCATCTGGCTCAGTTTCTTGATCCAAAAACTTCTTTGATTTCATCCCCGCGGCCAAGCCGCTATAGGCCTTTGAAAACGCCTTAGCCCGTTCTGGCCCAGGTTCAGACATCAAAATATGTTCATGATGTTTGCGCTCGTATTCAAACTGGGCCTTTGCACGTTCTTGGTCGGACTTCATATGTGCATAGTATACTCCACGGAAATTGAGCGAATACTCGCCAAATGCCCCTACAGGCCTTGACAAAGATTGCGCTTGAAGTTACTCTTTTGCCAACTTTATTCATCATTTTCGCTATGTTGACCATCCGTCTCTCACGCACCGGCAAGCGCAAGCAGCCTTACTACCGCATTGTTCTTCAGGAAAAGACTCGTGACCCATGGTCACCAGCCATTGAGGTTCTTGGCCAGATGAACCCACGCTTGGACCGCGCCGAGACCGTGCTTGACGAAGAGCGTATTAAGTACTGGCTTTCTAAGGGTGCGGAAGTATCAAAAGGCTTGCACAACTTGTTTGTTGATAAGAAGCTTTTGAAGGGAAAGAAGGTCAATAACATTAGCTTGACCGAGAAGCGCCGTAAGGCCATTGAGGCTGCTAAGCCTAAGGCTGAGGCTCCAGCAGAGCAGGCAGCCGCCTAAATGCTGTATACTGGCTCCAGAGAAACTATCTAAAACTCTTGTATGGATTTTGACCAGCAGTTTGTTGAGTACATCGTGAAGGCTCTTGTAAATAAGCCTGAAGAAGTAACCTCAGAAAGAAAAGTTGATGAACAGGGCGTTCTCATCACGGTTCACACGTCGCCAGAAGATACTGGTTACGTTATTGGAAAGGGTGGTAAGACCGCAGTTGCAATTCGCACACTGCTCGCTACGCTTGGCGCGAAGGGTAACCAGCGCATCAGCTTCCGAATCGATGCTCCAGATAACGGCAAGCGCCGTGGTTCAGCCCCAGAAGGAGAGTC
>DAORIP010000089.1:0-3079 GCA_035438565.1 bacterium
CATTAAATACATGATACTTCAAGGCCGTTGGGAAAACGACCATAAAACCACCGGCATCAGCCTGGTCTACCCAACCAGAATTTTTATAAAAAATTTCTCCAGACTGACCAGAGCCATGGAACATATATACCACTGGAACCTCTTCTTTTTCTGAGAGGCTCTCTGGTCGATACACGATAAATTCACGCTGCACGCCGTCTTCCTCAATGTGAAATGTTTGCTTCCCCGAGCTCGCCACAGGGTTTTCCTTTGGTGTGCCTTCCCCATTACCTAGCGTATTACCGCCAAATGGACGAAGCACGTACAGCGAAACCGCAATCGTACCAATTACAGCTAAAGAAACGAGTGACCACAGAAGTACCTTCATAAAACAAAGAGGATAAGATTACGCCCATTCTAGCATCTTTAACGTGAACGGCTCTGAACTGTATACAAAAACCGCCTTTTACGGCGATCTTTGCAACTCTCTTTACAGGCTAAAACGACTAAAAAACGGCCAAAGAATATTCACGATATCGATAGGATAATTTTTTCCATTTGGATAAATGTGGCCCATACCCTTCATAAGAAGCAGGTCATAGCTTCCACCACCTTCAATTTGCTCGCTGTCTTTGTAGCCGTAATGAGCAACCGGTCCCTTAAGTTCATATGTTCCAACGTCCTTCAAATCTTCGAGCTCTAAAAAACCTGAAATAAACTTATCCTTCACCGGATCGCCGTCTTCGGCGGCCGACGCCGTCATATTAATAGCGGAAACTCCCAAGTAATGGGAAATTTTAGGATCAACCTCACCGATAGTCTGGAGCACTGGCCGTGGAACGAAATCGATATTGCCAGCTGCTATTTCTGAAAGTACTTGATCGTAAATCATACCTGCCCCAGCCGGAGCAAACGCGGCAAAAATATCGCTCGTTTCAACCGCTAAGCGTGAAACCATCTGAGCTCCGTTAGAAAAACCCGTGGCGTAAAATCTTGATTCGTCTGTAGCGTAATTCTCATTGATGAATGAGACCATCTGTCGCGTAAACGCAACATCATCAGCAAGAACCTGATCTGGGTATTTGGGGTCTATCAAACTAGGCAGCTCGTAGGCATTCCATTTAGTGGTGTAGCTCGAGACCGCATTCTTCACCTCGCCTTTCACAACTTTTTCATCATCAAATACGTGATACTTCAAAGAGGTTGGATAAACCGTCATGAAACCTTCAGAATCCGCCTTACTCTTCCAATTTGTTATTGTATAAAACTTTTCGCCTGTACCGGTCGTGCCGTGGAACACAAATACAACAGGCACTTCTTGCGTAGCTGATAAATGATCGGGGCGATAAACGATAAACTCACGAGAAACTCCGTCTACTTCTAAGTGATACACCTGCTTACCAGAGCTCGCTACCGGATTCTCACGGGGTACAAGGGGACCGATCATGCCCGAACGAAAAGGGCCTAGCAAAATTAGTGCTCCAAAAATTACTCCCGCAGCAATCAGTGAACCAAGTGACCATATGAGTACCTTCATATCGCTCAATGTGTACAGACAACCACACTAAACTCTCCCGTATTCATCAGCAAATCGCTCAATGTCGTCCTCGCCGAAATAGGTGCCCGTCTGAACCTCAATGAACTCTAGCGGTTCATTCGTATGATTTTTCAATCGATGTTTTGTACCGGCTGTGATTGTAATATGATCACCCGCCTTAACGTTCGATTCAATGTCATTCAACGTCACCGTTCCTTCACCACGCGTAATCGTCCAATTCTCTGTGCGGTGCTTGTGCCGCTGATACGAAAGCTGCTTTCCTGGCAGCAACAACAGACGCTTACTCTTGAAGTTCTCCGTATTCAACAGGACTTCAAAACGTCCCCAAGGCCGTTCCTCAAAAGTATGTTCCTTAAGCTCAGGAGCCTGTTCAGTACGCAAATGTTCAACAACTTTTTTCAAGCCTTGCCCACTACCTTTTCGCATGATGAGAAGTGCATCCGGGGTATCGACTGCAATCAGATTATCGACCCCCAAAAATACTGCTCGCTTCGTTTGTGGAATTACAGAAATATACGAACTCCCACTCCCATCAACCTCAACAATCGGTGTAGCAGCGCCGCGCTTCAGGACAACATCTTCCCAACTGCCAACGTCTGCCCAATCACCTGCGTATGGAACCGCAAGGATCCCGGAAATTTTTTCCATGATGCCAAAGTCGATAGCAATTTTTGGAAGTTCGGCAAAAATTTCTGACAAATTAGTGAGCTCGGCATTAAGCTCATTAATTTTGCTCCAAAGTTCTGGCAAATGCGTAGCAAAATGCTGAGCCATGACCTTAGCCGGAAAGAAAAACATTCCAGCATTCCAAGCCACGTTGCCCGTAGCAATGAGCGCCTCAGCTTTAGCAAGGTCTGGCTTCTCAATGAAGCGAGCAACACGCTTACCGGTAACGAGCTCTGAGTCAACAAGAAGATCAAGATAACCGTAAGCGGTGGAAGGAAAAGTTGGAGTGATGGCAATTGTGACTACGGTCTGCTTCTGCTCAGCAAGGGTGTATGCAATCTCCGCAGCTTCACGGAAGGCTTCCGTGTCCTTCATGACGTGATCAGCATGAAAAGATCCGACCACTGTGTCTGGGTTTTGACGCAAGGCAATCAAGGTAAGCAAGGCTACAGCTGCTGCCGTGTCCCGAGCCACCGGTTCCCCCACCACTGTGGCCGTTTTGTTAAACCTCGATAACATCGTCTTTGTACTATCTCCGTGTTGGGCGCCGGTAATGATAACAATTGGCAATTGCAAAAGCTCTACCCGACTCAAGGTATCAATCAAAAGCGGCTGACCTGTGCCAGCCAAATCATGAAATTGTTTTGGGAATTTCTCGCGCGACAACGGCCACAAACGCGTGCCATTACCCCCGCACAGTATTCCCGCCAATCGTGGGGCCATATGGTACAGAAGTTAGCATAATTGACTTCGCTAAGCAATAATACGCCCAAATAGAAACACGCCTGAGGGGCAGACATGTTTCTGCCACGCACAAGGCGTGTTAGGTGGTCTCGCCGACCGGGGGCACGACGAGCGAGCCCAGGTCCTTCATGG
>DAORIP010000090.1:0-3060 GCA_035438565.1 bacterium
AAGTTTGGAGAGCTGAGCGGGAAGATCTTTTCTACCCCGAAACCATCGGTTTCTTTGCGGATAGTGAAGGATTTTGAGGCGCCCTTACCGCGGACACCAAGTACCAAACCTTCAAAAACCTGAATACGCTCACGGGCTTCGCCCTTGGCGTTCAAATCTTGGATTTTTTCGTGCACTCGGAGGACTTGGCCAGCGCTGATTTGCTCTGGTTTCAGGACTTCCAAGGCTTGAACTGCGTTATTCATAGCCAGAAACGTGAAAAAAGGATGGCAGAAGTATAGCTGAAGATGAAAAGAAGGTCAAGATGAAGCGTCTTTTTAACAGAAACGCCTCCCAGTGGGGGAGGCGCATGGGGGTGGTCGAGCTGACTACTCTAGCCGGTCGAACCGGCACTCTTCTTCGTTCGGTTCGGCGAGGTGCCACTCCACGAAGCAGCTCAGTACCACCTTGTCGCCCGGAGCCAGGCTGGCGCACTGGGTGCTGGTACAGTTCACGATTTGTTCGCCGCCTTCCGTCTGGAGGCGGACGGAGAACTTGGTCGTGATCCCGGATTCGGCGTTGCCGAAGGTCTTGCCCTTTGGGGCGTCCAGGACCCTGCCCTGTACCTCGTAGCGCATGAAAAAGGCCTTGACGGGGTTGATGGTGAAGGGGACCGCTATCAGTGAGATCACGATAGCGGAAATCCCGAGAACGATCTTGTGAAAGTTGTTCCAGGGGTGATTTCCCCCGTGGCTTCGGTGATCCATGTCGTCCTCCTGGATGATGGCGACATGATAACGTAATGTAAAACCCCACTTCTGTCAAAGAAAGTGGGGTCGCACTATCGTTTATGTCTGTACGTACTGAAGGATTTTTTGAAGCACTTCGTCAGTTGATAAGTGAGTGGTATCAATTACGAAATCGTAATTCTTTGGGTTTAAGTATTCGGCTCCATACCACTTTTTATAGCGTGCATCATTTTGTGCGGCCCTGGCAGCGAGTGCCTGCTCGGTAGCTTCCACATTGGCGTACTCCGGTTCGTCGGTGCGGTTTGGATTATTTTGACGATCCGCAAAGATGCGTTCAGCAGCGACTTTTGGGTCAACTGCTAAGTAAATTTTTTTGCTTTGCGGTAAGAAAAACCAACTCATGGCGCCATCAATGACAAAATCATCTTGCGTTTCTCCGAGTGTCTTTTGAAAGGCGTCAACCTCGTGATCAGTTGAGGCGTCATTAAGTCCGATATCATTCAGCTCATCAATGGTGAGGCCTCGAGATTTGGCCATTTCACCGCGCATGTCACCCATGGAGTATTTTTTGAGCCCAAGTTCCTCTGCCAACAAGTTCTTGATGGTCGATTTACCGGCACCAGGGAGTCCGCCAAGGGTGATGATCATACTAAGTGCGTAAAGGTTTGAGATTTTGCAGTGTGTCTGCAAGTTCATCGGGGAGGGGAGCGGTGAAGGTTTTGCGTTCGCCGTCAGGTAGGGTGATGGAAAGTTCACGTGCGTGCAGGAAGAGTCGGTTGAGTTTGAGGGGTTTAATATCGCGGCGTACGTAAAGTTTATCACCTGCTACAGGGTAGCCGAGCGCAAAAAAGTGGGCGCGAATTTGGTGTGTACGACCGGTAACAATATGTACATCAAGTAACGTAGATGTGGTGAAGCGTTGCTTTACCTCATAATGCGTAATTGCTTCTTTGCCTTCCTGGGAGGTGGGGCGTGCTGCCATGCGAGATCGACTTGAAGAACGGGCAATTGGAAAATTGATTGTTCCATGTTCATCTTGGACTTTTCCAAGCACGAGCACGGTATAGTGCTTTTCGGTAAGGCGTTGTTTAAATTGCTCTTTTAAGAAACGGTGTGTTTTATCGTTTTTAGCGACTATCATGATGCCGGAAGCCTCACGATCCAGGCGATGCACAATACCGGAACGCAATACATCACCACCAACGCCTTTGATTTTTTTATCATGTTTCAAAATGGCATCGAGTAAGGTGATTTCTTTGCTCGCCAGGGTAGGGTGAACAAGGACACCGGCGGGTTTGTTTACGACTAATACATCGTCATCCTCGAAAATGATCTCAAGATCTGGAATGTCGCTCGCCTTTATCTTGGCCTGTACCACCTCTGGACTGACTTCGATCTCAGCTCCGGTGGCTAGCATGGCATGTGCTTTCGGGATAGCTCCCTGAACAAAAACACGGCCATCTTTAATGGCGCGTTGCGCTTTTGCTCGACTCACTCCAAGGTGTCGGGCAAGCACCGTATCAATCCGTTCCGGTGCAGAATCATGGAGAATTTTGGTGTTCATACGGGGAGTATGGCGCATTTTCGATTTTTTTGCTAGTGTACGAGCCATTCCCATCAATTTACGATCGGTTTACAGGAAAACCTATTAAGTTTGGTCAGATCCTAGGAGCGAACGAGTAAGGACGAGTCGTAGCGAAGCTACGGCGAGTCCGACGGAGTGAGCGACGACGGAGATGGCCAAACTTGGATAGGTTTTCGGTAACGGGCCCGTAGCTCAGGTGGTTAGAGCGCCGAGCTTATACCTCGGTGGTCCTTGGTTCGAATCCAAGCGGGCCTACCAGTGACGTATACTACGAATTATGGTTTTCCTTCCGATTGTTTGTCTTGTGTTGAGTGTGGCATTTTATGTTACCTCCCGACACCATCACAGCGCGCCCATGCGGGGGCTGGCTATTTGTTTGCTCTTTGCAGCCTTTGGCACCGGATTGATTACTTTTTTCGCCTTGACTTCACTTAAATAGTGCTATGGGATCTAATCCAATTGTTATTATCGCAACCTTTACACTACTCTGGTTTGTAATCTACTGGTTAGTCGCGGGGGTTCTTTTTGCAATTATTGGATTGGTCAACTTCATGCGGATCAATACAGCTCGTTTTAGTTGTTTCTTTACATTGGTGTCTCTTGCTGCGGCATACGCGGCCGCTTGGACGGGATATGTTGCCACCTCTCGAGCAAACGGGCAGTGCGTAGCTAGAATCGGAGCGGCATACCAGGCTATTCCTGGCATGTTCAAGTGCGCTAGTACGATTACGCTTTCAAACGGAGTAT
>DAORIP010000091.1:0-3034 GCA_035438565.1 bacterium
CCACAGGAACTTGGTGGACATGGGGTGTCTCCTCGCGGCCTTTCGGCCGCTCGTGGGGTGTTGCCTCTCGAACTACTCGAAAAGCGCAAAAGATGGCACGCAAAGGCGTGCCAATCACATCTCGGTTGTGAAAGAAGCTAATCGGTCTCCTCTCCGATATGTTTGGAAAGTATCATGTTTTTCATAAAAAGTCAACAAGCCATGAGGTGTAAAACTGCTAAAGTTAGGTAAAAAGCCAATAAAATCAGGTCTGTTCCGCTACAGAAGAATGGGACTGGGGTGGGGAATCGACGAGAAAAATTTCCGATTCAAAGTGTTGCATGACATAGCGTAATGGATAGACGACATCATCTCGATTCAATAGCTCATCCTTCGATAACCACAGTGCGCTTGAGGCTTCATCAGACAGTTTGGGTTGAAAATCATCAGGTTTATTCGTGACAAAAAGGTTCCACATGTGATCGTCGCAACCACGTCGGCATTCATCGCCAGAAATAGGAAAACGTCCGATGAATTTGAGTTCTGGGAGTTGTATACCGATTTCCTCTTTCACCTCTCGCTCAGCAGCGTGTCGAGGATTCTCACCAGCGTCTAAATGTCCTGCCGGAAGCGCATGGGCAAACGGGTAAATATCCCTAGCGATGCAGAATACTTGTTTCTCTTTATTTTTGATGATTACGCCAACGCTTTCGTGCCAGTAGGTGCCATCTTTTTCAATCCATGATGTGATCGCGTTATCTATAACAAGGCTTCTTGGGAAGGTTTTTTGACAGGAAGTACAGTGATAAAACGTTTTGTTGTTTTCGAATATGCGTTCAACTTCATTATGAAAACACTCAATGCAATATTGGCCATTGTTTAGCGGGGATATATTTTCAGGTATTTTCATAATGATGAGTATCGAGTGCGAGGGTGATGTCGCACTCGATAAGCGGATGGTCAGCGTTCTTGCCAACCGTTGATAAGTGAAGGGATGACGTTGTTGAATTGCTGAAGACGCTTGAGGATCATGGCTGTACTCCCGGACTCAATTGCGGTCATGCGTGCGTCGTTGAGGAAATCGGCGTCCATTACGACGACTTCACCTCGCTTGAGAAAGGGTATACGCGGTACCAGGATTGCATCCCAAAGATCGCCGTACTGACTTTTATAGTTCAGAAAGTCAGAAGTAGCTTCAACGTGCAGCATCATTGGTCCGAATGCGTAGTCGATATCGAACCCGGCAAATGCACTCGCTACCGCTCGGCAGAATTGATAGTAGTGCGATTGCTCGACGGGATAGCTCAGCATGCTGAGGGGTGTGCGATTGAACAGGCCAATCCGCGCATTTGCTTCAATCATGGCGCGACGCAGGTTTTTAGCATACCGTGGCAGGTCTGGCTTTTCTGGCTCGAGCCAGAGCAGGTGCGTGTTTGAGTCTGCATACTGCATCGCCTTTTGAAGCGCTTCTCGCCTTGAGTTGCTCATGCCGTGTTGCGTTTCCGGCACAATGATTGCTCCAAAAGATTGAAGCTGTTGAAGGTACGCTTCTGCGCATTCCGTAAAGATCACTACACATGTGATGTTTTGCGTCTGCAGGTTCTTCACGGTATCAAGCGCTACTGCCGCCCGCGTTTTACTGACCGGATCGCGCGGGTTTCCTTCCTTAATGGTGGTAAAGGCGAGAATGTCAGTATTCACGTCAACCTCCAAGGCAAGCTTGCCATTTGGATGAGGATATTGTCCAATCATAAAACTTATCCACCTGTACTTGTCGGTGGTGTCCGACAGCTTGAAGTGTGCACTGTTGATGCACACTGAACAGATATTTTTTCAAACCTACGCGCAATTTTGTTTGTTGTTACTTGGCAGTGAAAAAATATGCCAGGCGCTGTCGGTGGACTTCGACGGCTTTTTTTATTTTCCACGCACCTTTTCCTTGAGCAGTGTGGTTGATTGCGGTGTGATGAATACAGAACAGTTTTGTTCATCGGTGGCCACCGATCACCAAAGTGATAACTACCCAGTACGTACGTGCGCAACGCTGAACTCTCTTTTCAGAGAGCGCCTGCAAACAAGCGTCTGGCCGGTGACTACTTTGGAGCGTGTTCCAAATTTCCGAGATGCTTGGCTGGGGAGTTGAGCATCTCGGAGTGTGCTTCTTCATCTTCAATCCTCCCTCGCAATCTGTAACTCCCCGTGCGAGGGGTGATTGATCAATTTCGGTCAATGACTCCTTGGGAGACATCATGCGATCTTTGCAGCTGTGGCTGCGGGGCATCATGTTGATGCTCACGCAGGTGCTCTCGGGCTGTTGCGGACCCATCTGCCAGTTCGAGAAATCGCTGAATCAGCCGGTGTTCACGGGCGGGGGACAGGACATGCTCCTGACCGACCTCCCGTTCGCCTCAGGCTACGACACGCTGTGTACGCAAGGTGCGTACGGCAGCACATCCCACAACGCCACGTCCACGCGTTTCGATGTGGACTTGGATACGCCAAACAACGTCGATGTCCCGGTGTACGCGCCCGTTGGCGGGGTCGCCTACGTGCACGACGCCCACCCGGACGTGAACTTCGGTATCCACGTGAATGTGGATCTCGGGGACGGGACGTACCTCATCCTGGCGCATCTGAGCGCCGTGTTCGTGGATAACGGTAGCGAGGTCGCAGCCGGGCAGTTGCTCGGTTTCGAAGGCACCACCGGCAACTCCTTCGGGGATCACGTGCACTTCGGGCGTCATGCCGGAGACGCGGCCCTGGACGGGATCTATGGCGAGTCCTTCGATGGTCTCCTCCTCAACATGGAGGATCGCGGCGAAGCGGTCCAGTTGTCCGCGGAAGACATGGTCTGCAGCCTCTCTGGTGGGGCGACGTACACGTCGCTCCTGAAGACTGCTGCCTGGCACCCGGACGGAAGTCTCATCAAGACTCCGGATGCGGCCACCGTGTATCTCCTCGAGAATCGGGGACTGACCCCGTTTCTCATGGAAGACGCCTTCGTGTCCCGAAACTACAGCTACACCGATGTGGCTCTGGTTTCTGACGCGGAGCT
>DAORIP010000092.1:0-3028 GCA_035438565.1 bacterium
ATAACGATTACGCCAAACAACTTCAGAGGGAGCGATTTGCAGACATCGCCGAAAACGCAGACATCGCCTTCTATACTGACGAATACGGCATTTACGGAAGCAGCTTCGTCGATACCGATGCAGCAGAAACCATTCAGACGTACTACAGTCCTGAAAACCTACCGGCAGCAAATAGCGTCAGCTTCCTGACCTTTGATGGGCATGATTACATTGTGAAGGATTTACGTTTCAAAGGACTCGAGGGAAGTCACACAGGTGCTCTCATCTTACTCCCGATCGTAAGTCAGAGTTGGCTCGTCCTTCAGGCGTTTATCGCCGCCCTACTCCTCGCTTTTGTGTCCGATCTCATTCTCAGTCGATCCAAGCGTTAAAGCAATACTCTCGCCCGCCAAGTGACCAGCCGCCCATGAGGCCTGAAGATTAAAGCCGCCGGTGAATCCATCAACGTCGAGAATCTCTCCGGCAAAATATAAGTTGGGACACACATGCGATTGCATGGTGGTCGGATCGACCTCCGAAAGTGTCACTCCACCGGCAGTGACAAACTCATCTCCAGCTCCACGCTGAACAACGTGAAGCGGAATTGCCTTGAGCCAAGTGCACACCTGGTGATATTCACGTTTCGCTACCTGGTTGGCACGTTTCGATTCAGATATCCTAAGCTGCATCACGATTACCTCTGCAAGCGATTTCGGCACCAGCATACCGAGAACATTCACAAAAGCTTTATTGAAGTGCTGTTCAGCCAGTGCCTGCAGGCGTCCATGGAGTTGATCAAAAGATTCATCTGGAAAAAGATCAATGGTGATTTCAAGGGGGGTTTGCTTATCGTACTTTTCAAAAGCCACGAGCGCGGACAACGCAAACACTGCTGGGCCACTCACCCCTTTATGCGTGAACAGGAACGGACCTGTGAATTTTTGTTTCGGGCTCGTTTTAGCAGTAATTGTCGCCTGCTCAAATGACAGTCCCGATACCTGAGCCGGCCACGTCTCTGAAGTAAAAAATGCATTAAGGCTTGGAGCTAATGACGTAATACTGTGACCGAGTGACTGCGCGAAAGCGTAACCATCACCCGTTGAGCCCGTCTGTCGATACGCCTGGCCGCCGGTTGTAAGCACAAGCACGTCGACTTCAAGGGGTGCCAGTTGCTCTTTCGTAAAAATACGAAACTGCTCCTCTGTTTTCTCAATTTTAACAACTGAGGTTTTTAGTAAGAGACGGAGGCGTGGGTCGATAAACAACTTTTCAAACACGCCCACAATATCTTTGCCGTTATCAGACACAGGAAAGGCCCGTAAATCCGGCTGCACCTTAAGTGGAACGCCGTGATTTTCAAACCAGTCGTAAACCGCCTTAGGCGGAAAAGCAAACATGGCCGAGGTTAAAAATTTCTCACCCCGCGGATAACGGCGCAAAACTGTTTTCACATCTTGAATGCCGGTGGTCACGTTGCATCTTCCCCCTCCGGAAATAATCACCTTCTTTCCCAGTCCGTCATTCCGATCAAATAAAAAAATCTCCACATCACTCCGAAGTTCTAAAATTCTGGCGGCACACATCATGCCCGCCGCTCCACCACCAATGATTGCAACTCGTAACATATGGTGCTTAGTCTAACATAAAGGCAACGGGAGCTATCCAGCCTGGACAGCTCCCCGTTCAAACGACTTTTCCGTTGATGATATCCCAGCGCAGCTCCTCGAGCTCCGTCCGCGACCATCGCTTCCCGGGCTGCATAACATGCCGCACAAAGATCACGGCCTCCTCAGGCGTAAGATGGCCGAAGAAGTTGTGCCAGGCCACGTGCACGTCCTCCGGAAGCGTGACGAGATTGGACACCTCTTTGCCGCCACGACACCGCGGCTTCATATGATGCTCAGTGCGCTTTGGAGGGACCTTCCGACCATCCCCAGATCTTCCCTTACCACGAACACGACGGCGCGGACGGTCAGCACTTTTTGTGACTCTGGCAGGATTCATCTTCACCTCCGCACGCAGATTAATCTGAAGTCAGCGAACCGTCAATAAAACAAAACAGCCCGTCAGGGCTGCTTTGGGAACATTTACTCATCGCCACGCAATAACTTGAGAATGGTATCAAGCTTAGCGTTCAGCTGCTTGAACTGTTCTGAAGTGATTCCGTTCAATGATGGGCGACTGTCCGGACGACCGTGTGGACGGCTTTGGTAGGCTGATTTCTTTTCATAGAACTCAGATCCGCCATCATGACGCTCACCACCTTTTTCCTCGCGTACGTAGCAAGCGCTACAGAACACAGGCTTCTTCCCGTTGGGCTTGAACGGTACTTGGCACTCCTTGCCACAACCGCTACAGGTAGCCGTATGCATACTGTTATCAAACGGCTTTTTCTCAAATGACTTCTTGCTCTTCCAATCTCCGCCGCTCTTCCCAAAGGGTTTCTTAAACATAGTCGGCGAAGATTAGCCTAAAAAAGCAAATAAAGCAAATGCTTTGGCTACTTTTTCTTATTCTGCTTAGGTTTTTTGATATTCTTGCGTGCGTTTTGACCTTTTGCCATATGAAAATAAGGATGAATAAAACGTCACCAGCATAGCACCTTTATGCTATTCAGAAGCGAGCAAGGTAAATTTTAGCCGACCAAGTACTTGTCCGCGTCGATTTTGAACCGTCACCCGCCACTTTCCAGGCGCAAGATTCTGCTTCTGCGTATAGCCCCGGTAGCCCTCAGCACGCCCACCATGTACTACAAAATGAAGCAGGCCCTTATCTTCCCACTTTCCTGTAGCTGGATCTTTGTACTGCCAACGGTGATACACAACAGTGCTCAAATCAGATGGGGCAAAAATAGCGGTGTAAGCAAAAATCGTATCCCCGGAAGAAATATGTAACGTTTGGCCAGGTAATAAATTTTGCGGGAATGATTCGTCTTCCCCAACTAACGTATATTCATTCCCAACTCTTTCGACATCGTGATAAATACCAGCGTCACGAATAGCAAGAGGTACCGGCGGAATAAGCTTGAAAAAGTAAAAAATATTCATGA
>DAORIP010000093.1:0-3019 GCA_035438565.1 bacterium
ATTTTGCTCCTGAGTCTGTCACGTCCCAAAGTTGTCACATTGATAAAACGCCACGCACAATTAGGGGTTACGACCTTCGTGGCCGCTTTCACGTTGTTTGTGCTTGTAGCACTGCCACTTCCGCCTCGACCTGACTTATCTGATTCCTCTTTTTACAAAGGGAAAGATGACAATACGCGCGGCGTGGCCGTTTCAAGTCGATGGAATCTTTTGGGACCAATGGTTTCAGAAATTAAAGCACATCCGCTCTTGGGTTCTGGTTTTGGTGAAGAGGTGACGTATATTTCTGACGATCCTCGGCTCCGTGCCATCAATCCAACGGGCGAAGTAACCACGTATCGATTTGAGTGGGGATATCACGATGTCTGGCTAAAAATGGGTTTACTTGGACTCTTTGGGTTTGGGTGGTTCTTTGTGACGGTAGTTTCGGTCGCCTTTGAGTCTGTGTACCGACGCGATGCCCAAGCTTGGATTACGATTGGTCTTACCGCTGGTCTTGTGATGCTGTTTGTCGCTAACATTTTTTCCCCATATCTTAACCACCCGATTGGATTAGGATATGTGCTGTTCCTCTTGCCGTTTTTACCTTGGGAAGCCGTACGGAGGCCTGACGAGGCGGTTGAGTCGGTACCGAGACAGACCTTTCAGTTGAAGGCGACCGCTCCAAGCGTAGCGTATAAACAAAATTAAACGCGATAAACCCCCTCGATGCGTGGCATGAGGGGGTTTGAGTATGTCTCATCTGGGCTTATCGCGCCTGAAGAGATTTCTGAACATGGAGCGTCGCGGCAATTTGGGGGCTTCCATGCGTACCGGTGTCGGCGGATTTGTGAGCTCCGAGAGGAGCGTGAGATTGGGCCCGTCTTCGGTGGGATCATCGTCCCACTTGCCACGCGGCCGGTCGTTGTTGCCGTCCGTGGGTTGTTCGGACGCATCCTGCTCTTCCCTGATGAGCGGGACTTCGGGGGTGATTGCCGCCGGCTCAGGCGTGAACATGGACGGGCGTGCCATGACTCGCGCATGATCCGGAGGAATGGGAGGCAGCTTGTGCCCCGGCCACGGCGGCGGAATGGTCTTCTGCTCCGCCAACCGGTCCTGCTCCCGGCCCTCCATGAACCGGATGCCGAGCGCCAGCAGGAGGGCGAGGATGAGCGCGCCCATGCCGAGCATCAGAACTGCGATGAGCACGCCGACTACATAGAGAGCAATGTCCATGACTTCCTCCTGGAGTAACCTATCTCCCACGCCAAGCCCTATGCTGAGCGGGGAAGTGAGTTTCAGGAACGCAAAAACCTACCATAAAAGCAGGTTTTTGTCTAGTCTCCGTCTTTACGTTCCTGGTCGTTCAGTAATGGTATAGTCCCGCATTTCGTAAAGGTCTTTGAAGTGAAAGGTGGCATCGAGTGTTTTGCCGCCGAGCACAAGGGGCACCCAATATCGGTCATCGGTCCACATGTCTGAAAATGGCAGATCGTTGGCCTTAAACCACTTTGGACTCATTTCATCAGTTTCTCTCGGTTCGCCGGAAAAATCATCACAAAAATACACTACAGAACGGATAGTATCCGGGGTTGTTTCAAAATCGAAAAACAGCCGCGCAACTTCTGTGAATGTATGTCCGACAAGTCCTGACTCTTCCATGAGTTCGCGCTTTGCACCCTCAAGTTCAGTTTCACCTAGTTCAATCTTTCCACCAAAACCATTCCAGCGACCCTCACCAAAACCACGCTTTTTCATGCCAAGCAGGATTTCATCACCACGGCGTACAAAAACAAGGGTCGTGAGCTTATCCATATGCATCTAGAGTAATGATGAAGGTAAGTCCGGGTGACCGTTCAAATAATCTGTGACCTGCATGCGTTTACCGCCAGCGGGCTGCAGCTCAGTAATTTCAAGGGCATTGGTTCCGGTGCCAACAAGGAGTCGACCGTCTGTGATATGCACTTGGCCTGGGTCCAGTGTTTCTGATGTCATGCGTACAGCGAAGATCTTGATCCCGTGACTTGATGTTCCCGGCCAAGGAGTATAGGCGCGCACCTTGCAGTCAATAGCTTGAGCTGACTCTGACCAATTGATAACGCCATCTTCGCGAGTTAAAAGCTTGCAGAAGGTAGCCTTGGAGTGATCTTGTTCCGTTGCGGTGATAGTGCCGGCGGCGAAACCTTTGAGGGTTTCAATAAGCATTGGAACGCCGATCTCGACTACTTTTTGTGTCAGTGATGTTTGGGTCTCGTCTGCGGCAAGTTCGAAGGTTGACTGTGACAAAATTGGTCCAGCATCCATTTCAGATACGAGCTTCATGATGGTGACTGCGGTATTTCGGTCGCCGTTAGCAATAGCGGCAATGATCGGTGATGGACCGCGATATTTTGGCAACAGGGAAGGGTGAACGTTGATGCAGCCGAGTTTGAACATCGTGAGCACAGCCACTGGCAAAATGCGACCATAGGCCACGACTACACCAATCTCTGCTCCGGTAGCCTGTAATGCCGCTTGAAACGACTCGTCTTTGAGTTTAGAAGGTTGAAAAACTGGAATGCCGTGCTCGACAGCTATCACCTTGGTTGGAGGAGCAGTCAAAATCTTTTTACGACCAACGGGTTCGTCGGGCTGGCAGACAACGGCAACGACCTCAAAATCAGGCTCATTGATGAGGCCTTTCAGAAATTCAGCAGCAAACGCGGGAGTGCCAAAAAAGATAATTTTCATAAAGTAGCCACCCTGAGTTTGACGAAGGGTTAGGTCGGCCCACATGGTTGTGGAGGTCTGCTGATCCTTCGGTATTCACCTCAGGATGGTGAGCGATCTAGATTCTTGTTTCACCAATACTCCTTAACTCCTCAGCTCGATCGATAAACAGAACGCCGTCCAGGTGATCGATTTCATGTTGGAAAATGATGGCCTCAAGACCTACGGCCTTGAAGGCGACTTCATGACCATTGGCATCGAGAGCCTTGACCTGAACGCTGCGGTGGCGTTTTACCGTACCCCATTTTCCGGGTACGGATAAACAGCCTTC
>DAORIP010000094.1:0-3014 GCA_035438565.1 bacterium
GTAAACGCTCACCGCAAACGTTGAGTGCGCCTTGTAGCTCCCGCCGCTTGGGGAAAAGTATTGACTAGCTGCCTGAACCGGCGTCGACGCAAACAAGACAACGAGCAAAAGCCCGCTTGCAATTACCCGTTTTAAACTGAGCGTCTGCGCTTTGTCGGCCATAGCCGTTTTTTTGTCTGCACGACCAAGATGGTCATCAAGAATAATGCAAGTATACCGCAAATACCAAGCCCTAGCGGACCAAGCAAGCTACCGCTACCTGCAACATCAACCACTCTCATATTTCCAGCCTCATCAACCGCTTTCACAAAAACTTTTCCGCTCAATCCCTGGTGTTGAAGTCGATAAGGACTTTCCGCTGTTACCCAACGCGACCATCCCTCACGAACTTCATAATGATCAATCCCAGATGACTTATCTTGTGCAGCAAATGCCAGATACCACTCTCCGGTAGCATCCTGTTTAAATAAAACGGGAGCGAAAAGTTCAGGAGAAACAACGTCGGTAGGTGCATCAAATTGTAAGACCTCGTCTGCTGCTACCACTGCAAACCCAATCGGACCAGGCACCGCAGCGACCCGTGTGCCCAAGCCATCATTCAGCAAAATGTTGTCATTGAACGACTCAATTCGCATCTCGCCTACCTGCTCAGCCGTAATCACTAACGTAAAAAGCTCTCCGCGCTCCCCCACAAACCCCCCAGGAATAACTCCACTAAATGAAATTGGTCCCAAACCCGCCTCTGGTCTTGCTACCCAAAAATTAACCAGCGAATTTCCGTCACGAATATCAACTACCTTAAGCCCATCGGGTAAAGTGATGGCGCTTTCCACTGCCGCAATTGATTGAGACTGAGTATCGAGAAATACACCAACTTCAAAAGTACTCCCCACAGAAATGCTACCGCTTGGAATACTAAAATAAATTTGCGCCATATACTCCAATTATCCAGTCCAGTAAAACGCCATGATCGCGAAATCGGTCAGGTCTATCTTTCCATCTCCGTTCAAATATTTGATCTCTTCAGGGATAAACGTCGTACTTAATTCCCGCCTATACCAAAAGCCCGCGATAGCGAAATCAACCAGATTGACTCGGTTGTCGTGGTTAAGGTCGGCCTTCAAGTATCCCTCAGGAGTTGGGATATTCCGATCTGAGACTTTAAAAAATACGGAGGTGCCAAAATCGCTTGTAGCAGCACCAAACGTACTCTTTGTCCGCAGCGAATAATCACCAATAGATAAAGATTCGGTAGCAAGCGTGTAGGTGTAGGTTCCGTCAGCATCAGCAAGCACTTGAGCTGTTAAATTGCCGGGCTCGCCCACAAAGACCGTAACTGTACTGAACGGAACTGTCTGACCGGTCACAAGCAAGCCATCTCCTTGCTTTACTTGGCCTTTGTCCGTTGACAGCGTTGGCGGCAAAAATACGCCAGCGATATTCGTTGTTGAGTTACCGCCGACATTGACTCGGAATGGAACTGAACCTGATCGGCGGCCAACTTGATCCTCGCCGTAAAGTACAAAGTTATATGTACCTGTACTGAGATTCTGAATGTTCATCTCAAAATTTGCCGACTCATCCGCCTGAGCCTCCGCCGCAACTGCACCGTCTTTCAACAAGACTATGCGTCCACCGGGAAAAGCCCGACCCGTAAATGCCACCACGCCTTCAGACCCAGTCTCTCGAGGCCTAGGCGTAGCTCCGCCCCCGTCACCGCCACCACTGGTTGGCGTAGTTGATGCCACCGGAAGCGCGCTTACTTCTGCAGAGTAAGTATTTTGGTTCTGATTGGCATCAATCGCCTTAATCACAAAATAGTACGTCGATCCATTCGTGAGTCCGGTTACGGTGGTCGAGAGTGAGGTACCTACGTTTGTATAGCTGTACGGACCCCCAGAAGTCAGTGACTGTCCTACCGCGTAACTGGTAATTACACCTCCAAAATACGTCGTCGAGGCGGTCCAACTCAAACCCACTTGCGTGTCTCCCGCCGTAGCCGTGATTACGGGAGAGGTGTAGGTGGGGTAACTTTCCGTACCCGAGGTACTCCGAAAAACGCTGCCCGTACTTGGCCCACTTTCAATCCGGGCACCCGTTTGCGAGTAGATAATAAATGACGACGAACCCGCTACGCCGCCCGAAAGCGAAATAAACGGATCACGTAAAATAAAGGCGCTGCCCGTATAATCTTCCGCTCTAACCGGCAGAGCGCTCAAAAAACATCCGAGGAGCAGTAACCAGCCAAAAATCCTCATACATTGGCATTAGGCCCCGACGTTATACCGAGTTGAAACCGCAACCCTCACAATTACGTACCACTCTCGTCAGCCGCACCGGCAACATCAGGTTCAGGGATCGTCTTTGTGGCATCGGGCCCTAAGTTAATCGGTGCAACTTCTACAATTTTGTGTGCCTCGGGATCATACAAAATTGCCTTTTTAGCATTCGTGTAGAGCAAGACGCGATCCCCTGCTTTAGCGTTTGCAAAGAATGCCTGATCTTTTAGTTTTTCCGGTTCGGCCACCGTGGCCACCGTTGGCATTTCATCAGCTGGAAGCACGATCAATTCCCCAACCTCAGCCACAAGTTTTTGAACATCCTCCTCAGCCACAGCTGGAGAGCTCTTCTTGAGGCTCGCCATCTCATAATACAGGTACCCAGCTACGCCAACAGCTACGAGCAGTAGTACTACCAAGATTGGCACTGCAATTTTAATCCAACGCATTTTCTTTTTTGTGGTATCTGCCATACAAAAATGGTTAGTCTCTCAAAGGCGCGATTATTTGAATTCTAACACGTCTTCTACAGAAGTGGCTATATGAGTTTTCCTTGAACCTCAGAGACAAACGGGGCTGCCTTAGGTGTGACGCCAAGATGCTCGCTAAACCAAACCAAGGTACGACCTATTCCCTCATTTAATTGAATCTTTGGAGAGTATCCAAGCTCGCGTTTAGCTTTTGTAATGTCTGGGCAGCGACGCATCGGCTCTTCAGCCGGGTACCCGGCCGGAT
>DAORIP010000095.1:0-2996 GCA_035438565.1 bacterium
TGTTAAATGCGTTCTTCTACAACGCGTCGGACGTCGCGGGCACCAAATTTTGGATTGATTGCCTTCACAAGACTTGAGGTGACAGTTTTGGTGCCGGTGAGTGCAAGTCCGCGTTTTTTGAGGCGTCCAGTGAGTTCTTTGAGATCACGTTCCACAACTTTCACGAGGTCTTTTTCCTGCAGGCGTTCAAAGACGACGATACGATTGATGCGGTTTAAGAGCTCGGGCTTAAAGTGTTCTTCAAGAAGGGGACGAAGATCAAGTGCGCTTGGCTGACCAGACTTTTGACCACCAAAACCCAGTTCGCCCCTTTCAAAACGCTCCCGACCGGCGTTAGTGGTTAGAATGATAATGCAATTGCGGAAGCTGATGGTTTGTCCGGTGGCGTCGGTCAGGATGCCGTCATCGAGTACCTGGAGGAGGAGATTATGGACGTCGGCGTGAGCCTTTTCGAATTCATCAAACAAAACCACGGCATGTGGGCGATTTTTCACCGCATCCGTAAGCTTTGCACCTTCTCTGAAGCCTACGTATCCCGGTGGGGAGCCCACGAGCTTGCTCACAGCAAAGCCCTCAGCGAATTCACTCATATCTAAGCGAATGAGCGCCTTCGGGTCATCGAAAACCTCTTTGGCCAATGCTTTTGCAAGCTCAGTTTTGCCAACTCCTGATGGGCCCACGAACATAAATGAGGCCAGCGGCCGACCCTCGCGAGCAATGCCGAGCTTTGCTCGCAGTACAGCATCGGAGACTGCTTGCAGCGCTTGCGGCTGCGCAACGATATGCTGTTCGAGTTTGGCGCGCAGGCCACGGAGTTTTTCGGTATCGGTAATGGAGAGCTTCTCAAGTGGCACCCCGGTCATGCGGGAGGCGACTTTTAAGATCAGCTCATGATCAATGATAACTCGGGCGGTTTTCGCTCGGGCGACAGTTAGTTTCTTCAGTTCTTGCTTTAATTTTTCTTCGGTCAGCTTAAGATTGATAGCGTCTGGAAAACGTTCGCCAGCTACGGCAGCGGCTTTATCGGTTTGAATTTTTGTTAACTCAGCCTGCTTCGCCTTAATAATATCTAGTTCTTGGCTCGCAGGTTTGTGTGTCTGTCCGGCTGCTCCCGCCTCATCCATGAGATCAATGGCTTTGTCGGGGAACTGTCGACCTGGAATATGTTTGCCGGTAATATCTACAATTAACTCTAGACTGCCCGGGCTGAAGCGTACTCCATGATGCTCTTCATAGCGCGGTACGAGGCCTTTTAGGATGCTTACGGTTTCACGCGCGCTTGGTTCCGTTACGGTGATAGGCGCAAATCGTCGTGCAAGGGCTGGGTCGGCTTCAATATGTTTTTTGTATTCGTTTTGCGTAGTAGCTCCAATGCAGCGGAGTTCGCCGCGTGCCAGGGCGGGCTTTAGGATGTTGGCGGCATCAAGTGATCCGCTTGTAGCTCCGGCACCCATGATGGTGTGGAGCTCGTCAATAAAGAGCATGGCGTTATTGAGGTTACGAACCTCTTCAAGCACATCATTGAGCCGACCTTCAAAATCGCCACGGTACATGGTGCCAGCAATGAGCGAGCCCATGTCGAGGGCAAAAATACGTTTGCCAATCAGGGCTTGGGGCACGTTGCCGCTTACAATGCGCTTGGCGAGTCCTTCCACGATTGCAGTTTTTCCAACGCCTGGTTCGCCAAGGAGGAGGGGGTTGTTTTTTGTTCGGCGAGACAAGATAGCCGCCAAACGATCAATCTCAAGTTCACGTCCAATTAAATTGTCGAGTTTCTGGACGTGGTCTTTGGCGGTGAGTTCTGTCGTGAAAAACTCGAGAGCTGATTTTTCCTCAGTATGCTCATGCTTTTCGTGGATTTCTCCACACTCTTCGCAGGGCTGAGCATTCGGCTTTGCTGCTTCGCTTGGTTTGGGAAAGTTTGGGAATTCGGATGTCGTTTTGAAAACGATATTCAGTTGTTCGTAGAGGGTGTCGGGGCTTACGCTTTGGCCGGTGAGGAATGTGTTGATTTCATCAGTCCTTGTTTGTAAGAGGCCGTAGAGTAAATGCTCTGTGCCAACATAGCGATGCTCATGCATGCTGGCAGACAACACGGCTTTTTCTACAGCCTTCTTAGCCTCCTCTGATAAGAGTGGTGTGACACGCTCAGCACTTGGAAGAACTACTGACTCTTTGAGGGGTGTCGCGCTCACAAGGAGTCGTAAGGTTTCGGGAGGCAGTCCTGATTTTGACAGAATTTCTGATCCAATTGAACCTTGCTGCATGCCAAGCGCCCACAATAAGTGTGTGGGAGAAATGGCTTCTCCGCCGGTTTCGACCACGTATACAAGGGCACGCGTCAATACGCCCTTGAGATGATTGGTGAATTTATCCAAGATATCGTTCATAATGTTTATTCACCCATGTTACGGAGGCGATTGATACGTTCGGTGATTGGTGGATGAGTGGAGAAGAGATTACTCAAGGCTGAACGACGTTGATTTCGACCAAACGGATTTGCGATGAACAAATGAGCAGTAGCGTTGCTTGCTGACTTGAGCGGCATGTTCACGGCAGAGATTTTTTCAAGTGCCTGAGCTAGACCTTCTGGGTAGCGCGTGAGGAGTGCTCCGGAGGCGTCGGCGAGATATTCCCGACTTCTCGATACGGCTAACTGGATGAGTTGCGCGAATAGAGGCGAGAGAATAGCGAGCACGATGCCAATGATTACAAGGACCGCGGCGGCAGAGTTATCCTTGCTGTTTCGTTTTCCAAAACTCATGGTGCGCAGGAGGATGTCTGCAAGGAGCATGATGGAGCCTACGAGCACAACCACGATGGTCATGACGCGAATATCGTAGTTTTTAATGTGTGAAAGCTCATGTGCAGTCACGCCTTCTAATTCTTGTTTATCAAGGAGCTTGAGTATGCCGGTCGTAAACGCAATTGAAGCATGTTCTGGATCCCTGCCGGTAGCAAAGGCGTTCGGGCTGTCGTCAGTGATGATGTAAATG
>DAORIP010000096.1:0-2982 GCA_035438565.1 bacterium
GCCTAACGGCGGGGATTTTTGATTAGTACACTTGCGCTGCAACGAGGTTGCGGGCGTAGTTCAAGGCTTCATCTTTATTACTTACGTGGCCATCAAGTTGCGCATCTCTGATTTTGGCAAGAATTTTTCTGTATTTTGGACCAGGTTGAACGCCGAGATTTTCAAGGTCACGGCCGCGGATGAGTTGGGGTTTCTGAATATCGGTAACTAGCTCCTGACGGCGCTTCGTGGCTTGGTACAGGCGATCCCGAGTGCGTGTGTGTTGTCCACGGGCACGGTGGGTAGCGTGCAGGAAAGTGAGAAGGTGCTGACCGCGTTCTTTCCCAAAAATATGTTCAAAGACTGACGACGGCATGTGCTCGGGTTCCGCTTCTTCCAGAATGTTGCGGTGCTCAAGCATCCAGAGCGCATTGGCATAATCAAAATGCGGATGAGCATTATGAAGGTGGAGTCGAACGATGATATTTTTTGCTGATTGCAAGGCGGATTCCTCAAGATGAGCAAGGAGAGCGGCAAAGACCAGGGTTGGAACGGGATGGCCGAGGTCGTTCAGTGTGCGTTCTACGCGCTCAAGTCCGGTTTCACCACCCCGATGACGAATGTCAATTAGTGTATCAAGCTCAGGCGTGAATAATGTGTTTGCCCCGCTGTCACGCCAGAGTTTGAAGCCGTAATGAGGATGACCTTCGAGGGTACGCAAAAACTCATGACCAATATGTGCACGTGGTGTTGCAAACACCGCTGATCCGTCCTCTGCGGAAACCACTTGTTGAAGTGAGGGGAGATGAGATTTTAGCGCCTGCCAAGTTCCGTGATCAATTTTATAGCCGTGTTCTGCGGCAATGCGCAAAGCGCGTAAAGTGCGGCGTGGACGTTCAGAGAAGCGGGCCGATGGTCGACCAACAGCGGTAAGAGTATGAGCATGAAGGTCACGGGCGCCACCAAATGGATCAATCAAGAGTCCGGTGTTTAACGAGTACGCCATCGCATTCATGGTGAAGTCTCGTTGTCCTAAGTCTGCGAGCAGTGAGGCGTGTGGGTTTGGAGAGGTGTCAGTAGGAATACTAACTTCAAGTGGAGATTGTTTTCGGAAATGGTCTGGTCTGAAGAAAATTGTAGCGTCATCTTTGGTGTCCGTGAGGCCCATTTTTTTGAGGCGATCATTCAAGACTGGGAGTGGAAGGCCTCGAACAATTATGTGAATTCCTTTAGGGAGTACGCCCTTTACGGCATCACGCGCAGTTCCGCCAACGACATACACTTCCGCTTTTGGAAATTGTCGCATGAGCGGAAACGCCCAACCAAGCCGTGGTTCATCGGCGACAAATTGACCCACGCGAATGTGGGGCGGAATGGCAGCAGCGTAAAAAAGCGGTTGCATGCCAGTATTTTAACATAGCTAAAGAGCTGAGGAGAAAACAAAACCCCACCAACGGACGCGCGGTGAGCGTTTTGTTGATGGGGAGTCAGACGGGTTGCTTTTTCCAGTTGCGGTCGTAGGCGATGACCGTCAGGATGATGCAGAGGCCGCTGAGAAGGTACGTGCTTGGATTGCCAGCAAGCCATGGCTGCAATCCTGGATGTTGTTCTGAGCCCGCAAGTAGCAATCCGTTGGTGGCGCAGCTTGCGCCCGCCACGATGACGAGTTTGCCCATGAATCCAGAGGAGGGTTTGCGCTGCGGTGTAGTACGAGGCGCTGGGGATCGGAGTGGCTGGGGTGGGTCGGAGAAAAGATCTGTTGCTGGGGTTTGGGCGACATGGTTGTGCCACGAGCGGTACATGGGCGCCACTACGGAGGCGAACGTGAGAAAGGTTACAAACCCAAGTAGGGTTACACCGAAATCGGTCATGATCTGATCATTTCGGGTCAACTGACTCGCAATCCAGGTAAGTGCAGTTGCAATCGGCACACTGAGGAGTAGGTTGAGCGGGATGCCGCGTATACCCAGGTTCTTGCTCCGTTTCCAGGTGTCGATTTCCTGATACCGCTTTGTTCTCGGTCGCAGGATGAACCAGGTCACGTCGTAGAGCGGCAGGACGATGAAGTAGGTGGACAGAGCCAGGAGTTCGGTGGTGGGAGTCCACTGCACACCAAGCAGAAACTGCAGATGGAATACCAAGATCTGCAGGAGATGCGCGACCGTGCTCATGATGCCACGAACGGTCACATGAAGCCGGTGGATGATCGGAAACGTTCGAGACCAGGAGGGGTCTTTTTCCGTCCAATCGTAACGACCATCGGTCTCGATCTCGAAGATCGTGAGGATGGTGATGATGCTTGACCAGAGCAATACGGTGCTGATGGGGTTTGTCACGGGACCATCCTTGGATTGTGAAGGGGCAGGTATCGCTGCGTTTATTGCTCTTTGCGCGCGAGCGACTGAGGAATCTACCATGACTTCAGGAAAAAGAAAAGCGGCCACGTTGGTGGCCGCAAGGGTAGGACTGACGCGACGCGTTCAGTCCTTGATCAGATCAGGCCGACTGCCTGAGGAGCTCGTTCACCTGCTCGCCGGTGAGCGGCGGGACGGGCGGCATGGGCTCGGTGGGCTTGCGCACCCGCTCGAGCGAACCGGTGCCCGTCTTGGTGGTCGGGTTGTAGATGCCCCGGAAACGGACGTTCCAGTGGTCGTCGTGATCGTTCCAGAGCTCGATGCGACGGGCCCCGTCCTGATCGGTGATCCCGAGGGACAGCAGGGTGCTCCAGGGGAAGAGCGTGTGATCCGCCGGGTCGATCGCACCGTGCGGCGCGACCGTGAAGTGAAGGAGCTCCCCAGAATCCTGGAGAGCCGTGATGAGCTTCTCCAGATCCGGGCCATCCACGATCCGAAGGTGGGTGAGGTAGGGGGTCGTTTCCTGTTCCTGCAAGGTCTCTCCTTAATCACGAAGTTGAGTTTCGTGACGAGGGAGGCTAGCAGAAAATTTAGATTTTGTAAAGAAAAACAGCCTTTTAGGCTGTTTCTGTGGTGTTTTGGGTAAGTA
>DAORIP010000097.1:0-2964 GCA_035438565.1 bacterium
CACTACCAAAATCCGCTTTCATGTCTGGTGAATGGATGAGGTGATAGACACTCCGCATCACTTCTCCACGGACCGGTCCAAGCGGAGTCTTCAGGAGTGCAAAGACGCTCTCAGCATCTATATTTACCTCTTTAAGCGTATCCTGAACCGCCTGTTTCCGTCCACGCTTAAAGGCCTGCTCACGGGCAAGGTGACGTGCCGGCATAGCCTCACGTTCAGCTTTAAAAATGTTGAGAACGAGATTTACTTCAACGACAGGCGCTCCCGCTTTCATCGTCAAGCTCCCCAAAACAGCATCCAGGAAGAGCGTGGCCGGCAAAAGGTCAAGAAAAAACGGAACGTTCAGTCCAGCTTTCTCGGCAATGGCTGCCCAAGCAAGATATTTATGTGCGTCTACTCCGCGCGCACAGGTTTCGATTACATCCATGTGGCAACGGACAAGCTCAGCCAGGAGCTTTGCGTGACTGTGCGGAACACCAAGTGCATCAAGCACTGCCTGGCGAGTTGAAGCGTATTCATCAGCTGCTGCTCGCTTGGCATGTTCAGGATAGTGGGCTGAAATTTGAAAGGTCTCAAAAAAATCAGTCGCGGGTGACGCTAAGGCGTGAGCCCTGCGTAACTTATCAAACTTTGACTTCTCAGATTCTGTGGCTAAGCGAGTTGGCTCTTCTTGAAAACCCTCAGCCGCCCCCCGACTGCCCGCTGGGGCTGTAAAAATGAGCGCGTCCGCCTTCCCAAGATCATGACAAGCGGCATACGCAGACAAAAATCCAATCTGAGATTGAATTACTGACTCGAGCTCAAAAAACTCAAGTAAAAACTCTTTCTCGCGAACACACTCTTCAATGATCGAAAGACTTGCGTCGTGTTCCAACGCATCAAGAATCGCAAGCATGCGTAAAATATGACCGGATACAAACTCTGCTTCAGCGTGAAACGGAGGTGTTTGCGGAGTACTTATCAGCCGACCAAGCGGAGAGGCGGAACGGACAAGATGTGCAAACACACGTTCAGCTCGCGCCCGCACCGGTTCTGGTTCAATGTATGTTTTCACCCAATCTAAAAAATACACCGTTGTAGGCGTTTGGGCTGCCTTGGGAACAATGTGAGTCTCAGAAAACATGCCTACACTTTACCATTTTCACCAATAACCGTGTCCTTACTCTGGTTCCAGGCCGTCATAAATAGCGCCCGCATGGTGTCGGCAAAGATCTGGTTATCGACAATCACCACCTCCAATCGAGTCACAAAATTGATATATGCAATCCGATTCGCATAAATCCAAATGTCTCCTTGGTACTCGCCCGCATCTGCTCCAATCCTGCGCAGCTGTACTCCTTTAGAGTGCTTCCTCGGCTCACCGCGGTGCAACATCTTTACCCGTGTCCGGTCATAATTGATCACCTGCCGAGCACTCTCTAACAATTTTGCATCTAGGAACTGATACACCGCATCGATATTTGAAATTTCAAGCAGCTCCCGCGGTGCTACCAACTCAACATCACGATACAACGCTTTCAAGCCTTCTTCACCCGTAAAAAAACGTACCCGAGACTTATCTCCTCCCCCTTGCATAACACGCAGTTCCGGCGTTACCCGACGCAAGGTATCAAGTTCAGTATGAATATCCTTGATACGCTGCTCAAAATAGGCCTCGAGCTTCTCGGGATCTTCTGCGGCAAAAACATTTTTCTTGCCACGTGTAATTTCACTCACAAGCCCCTTCTTCTGAAGGGCGCTCACTATCTCATAAGCCGCCGTCCGTGAAATCTTAGACTCTCGGGCGATCTGCTGCACGCCATGCTCACCTAGTTTGAGCATGGATAGATACACTCTAGCCTCAGACTCCGTTAGTCCGAGCTTGGTTAAAATCTGCTTAATATCGGTTGGCATAGATTGCTCGCTATTCTACCGCAAGTTGCAGCATGCTCGCCAAAGAAGGCGCCGACTCGCCTGGTTCAGGCGCAAAACCCCAACACCTGTCCTGCCCAAACGTGAAACCCCCAAAAGCCTGATGAAATTTAGGGGCGAGATCAGAGTCTTGTAAGGATACTCTGCCATTACCTTCCAGAATAAGAACCTGCGGAGGCATGTCATATTCATCGGCAATTACAAAACTCAGCGCCTCACGAATTTTCACGTCAGCACGCTTTGATGTAACCACAAAAAGCTGACCCCGTTGTTCTTTATCTGCCCAGGCCCGTTTTGCTTCAGCCACCGCCTCAGCAGATGGACTTCCCAACTCATGCATTAAGCTTACGTAATAATCACGAATTCGCTTTTGATCAGATTGTGACAAACCTTCTTTCTTCAGCTCCCAGATAAAACCCCGGTCGATCATGCCTACCCCACGCACGAGCGCTGGGTCAAAGCCAAGCGAGCTCAGGTGAGCATCATCGAGCTCGAACACGGCCAAAAATTGCTCAAGCGAACTCAAATGTTGCATCCGATCCAAATCCTGATAACGATGGTGATCAATGATAACCACCTCGTACCCAACGGATCGCAGCTCAGCTTCAACCGTAGGCCCAGGAATTTCTACGATCACGACTTTTGTGGCAGTCGGATCAACGTACTTGAGTCGAGCAATAAGATTCGGTTCATTATGCAACCTCGCTCCATGCGGTTGCTCTGACACGAGTGTCGGGATCTTGGCCGCCTCGGCTACTTTCAAAATTTGAAGAGATTCTTCGTCATTTTTTGGACACAATAAAATTGTGGAAGACATACAGACAAATTGACTTTCAGCTCCTCATAGAGTACCTTACTGCGTCGCGTCTCGGATAGTCCGTTACGCGTATTCAAGAGGTGTCCATGGAACTTCGAGAGTTGATTATCAACATCAAGCGCGCCCACCAGAGAGGCAATCCCCCTGGGAACCCCAACTACCAACTCATGGGGCTCCTCGCGGACCTCGTGGAGTACGTGGGTCGCCACGGGGATACGCTCCCCGAAACTATCGAC